>JANOKK010000164.1:0-5582 GCA_031419255.1 Betaproteobacteria bacterium | reverse complement strand
AAAAGCCGCGAAAAGGCCCGCCAGTGCTGGAGTCTCGAAACGACTTCACCCAATCAGGCGAGCCCTCATGCCATCGTCGCCGCCACCCTAATCGCCTTACAATCGCTTACACACATGCGCCCGTTGGCGGGTTAAATGTTGAGAATATCCGCACGCAGATGGTGAGCAGTTTCCGATTGCCGCCGTCCGTTCCGGATTTCGCCACCGCTCAAATCAACGACACTCCCCATGCAAATTTCAAATCAAAATCCCACCTCGCGCTGGCAGCGCCTTCCTGCATGGGCGCGCAAGGGCCTTATTCCCGTCGTGCTGCTCGCGGCGATCGGTGGTGGCGGCTATTACTACTACGAAAACTACTACTCGAAATCTGCCACCGACGATAGTGCGAAGGCGGGCGCGGAGAAAGCGGGTGGAGCGGGAGCCGGAAAAAGCGGCGCAGCTGGCCAGGGTGGTCAGGGCGGCCCCGGTGGCCGGCGCGGCGGATTCGATCCGAACCGCGTGCAGCCGGTCATCGCGGTCCCGGCAAAAGTCGCCGACATCAACGTCGTGCAGACCGCATTGGGCACCGTTGCCGCGCTGAAAGTGGCGACGGTCAAAGCGCGCGTCGATGGCTTGTTGCAGGACGTGTTGTTCCGCGAAGGGCAGATCGTGCGCGCGGGCGACGTGTTGGCGCAGATCGACCCGAAGCCTTTGCAAGCTGCACTCAATCAGGTCGAAGGCCAACTCGCGCGCGATCAAGCGCAGCTCAATAATGCGCGCCTCGATCTGGAGCGATATCGAACCTTGCTTGCTCAGGATTCGGTGGCGAAACAGCAGCTCGATCAACAAGAATCTCTGGTGCGGCAATTCGAGGGCACGGTGAAAATAGATCAAGCGCAGGTGGAAAACGCGCGCCTGCAATTGGGCTACACCAAAGTCACCGCGCCGATTCCCGGGCGGCTCGGGTTGCGGCAGGTGGATAGCGGCAACATCGTCCGCTCGAGCGATGCGGCGGGCCTGGTGGTGATCACGCAGATCGATCCGATCACGGTCGTGTTCACGATCCCGCAGGACAATTTACAGCGCGTATTGAAGCAACTGAAAGCCGGTGAAAAACTCGCGGTGGATGCATGGGATCGCGAACAGAAAAATAAACTCGCCACCGGCTTTCTCATCAGCACCGATAACCAGATCGATACCGCCACTGGCACCATCAAAATGAAAGCGCAGTTTCCCAATGCCGATGGCTTGTTGTTTCCGAACCAATTCGTGAATGTAAAAATGATTGTCGATACGCGCAAAGATGCGACGGTGATTCCGCTCGCGGCCATACAACGCGGCGCGCAAGGCACGATTGTTTACGTCGTGAAGGTAGACAAAACCACGTCGGTGCGCGTGGTGAAAATGGGCCCAACCGAAAACGACAATGTGGCGATTGATTCGGGCATCGCGGTCGGTGACTTGGTGGTGACCGACGGTATTGATCGCCTGCGCGAAGGCGCAAAAGTGGAAGTGACGGCACCGTTTGTGCCGCGCGCGCGTGGGCCGGGTGGTGATCCGAGCAAGCGTGGGCAATGGGGCGGCAAAGGCGGGCAAAGCGGAAAGGGTGGTGGAGTGGGCGGGGGCAAACCTGCGGAGGGTGCGCCAGTACCCGTGCCCGCGCCAAATGCAAAACCTGCCGACACAGAATCGGGCGACGCAAAGACAACGGAATCGAAAGCGCCCGCAACGGCGACGGTTGAAAGCAAGCCTTCCGCCAACGCACCCAAGGGACCGCCCGACGCACCAAAGCGTGGCGAGGGCGGTGGCGGATTTCGCGACATGACCGACGAGCAAAAAGCCGAAATGCGCAAGCGCTTTGAAGGTATGACGGATGAGCAGAAGGCGGAGTTCCGGAAAAAGCGGCAGGAACAGCGCGCGCAGCAGCCGCAGTAACCGCAAGACGTTAGCCACGGATTGCACGGATAAAGTCGGATGAGAAGCGAAGCTCACCATTGCGTTGGGTTGTACTCTGAACACTACACTTGGTATTTGCAGAACGATGAAATCGATACAACTCCTCTCTATACTTTTGATCCGACTTTTTCCGTGAAATCCGTGGCCATAAGTCTTGGTGCCTGTGTGGGCGTTTTGCCATGAACCCCTCGCGCCTGTTCATCCTCCGCCCCGTCGCGACCTCGCTGTTAATGGTCGCGATTCTGCTCGCGGGTTTTCTCGCCTATCGGCAACTGCCTCTGTCCGCGTTGCCGGAAGTTGACTACCCCACCATTCAAGTTGTCACGCTCTATCCCGGTGCCAGCCCTGACGTTGTCACGTCCGGCATCACCGCGCCGTTGGAGCGCCAATTTGGCCAGATGCCGGGGCTGAAGCAAATGTCGTCGACCAGTTCCGGCGGCGCATCGGTCATCACGCTGCAATTTGAATTGACGCTGTCGCTCGACGTCGCCGAACAGCAAGTGCAGGCCGCCATTAACGCCGGCAGCAATTTATTGCCGACCGACCTTCCCGCGCCGCCGATTTACAGCAAAGTGAACCCGGCCGATGCGCCGATACTGACGCTCGGCATCACCTCAAGAACGATGCAGATGCCGGCGGTGCAAAATCTGGTCGATACCCGCCTCGCGCAAAAAATTTCGCAGTTGCAGGGCGTGGGGTTGGTCACATTATCAGGGGGCCAGCGGCCCGCGGTGCGTATTCAGGCGAATCCCAAAGCACTTGCGGCCACCGGTATCAATCTCGACGATGTACGCACCGCGATTGCTGCCTCAAACGTCAATCAGGCCAAAGGAAGTTTCGATGGCCCCGCGCGCGCGTACACGATCGACGCAAACGATCAATTGCGCTCAGTCGCCGATTACCGCGCCATCGTCATCGCCTACAAAAATGGCGCGCCGATCTATCTCACTGATGTGGCCGATGTGATCGAAGACGCGGAGAACGTAAAGCTCGCCGCGTGGATGAACGACACGCCCGCGATCATTCTGAATATCCAGCGCCAGCCGGGTGCTAACGTAATTGAAGTGGTGGATCGCGTCAAGCAATTGCTGCCCACCGTGACCGCGGCGCTGCCGGCATCGATAGACGTGATGGTGTTGACGGATCGCACCGTCACCATCCGCGCGTCGGTAAAAGACGTGCAAACGGAATTGCTGCTGGCGGTGGCGCTGGTGGTGATGGTGATTTTTCTGTTTCTGAGAAATATCCCGGCGACGATCATCCCGAGTGTGGCGGTGCCGTTGTCATTGGTGGGTACGTTCGCGATCATGTATCTGGCGGACTTTTCGATCAACAATTTATCGTTGATGGCACTCACCATTGCAACCGGTTTTGTGGTCGATGATGCGATCGTGATGATCGAAAATATTTCGCGCTACATCGAGGAAGGCGATTCGCCAATGGAGGCCGCCTTGAAAGGCTCCGAGCAGATCGGCTTCACCATTATCTCGTTAACGCTTTCATTGATCGCGGTATTGATTCCACTGTTGTTCATGGGCGACGTAGTGGGTCGATTGTTTCGCGAATTCGCCATTACGCTGGCTGTCGCGATTCTGATATCGGCGGTGGTGTCGCTAACGCTCACGCCGATGATGTGCGCACGCTTGTTAAAGCACACACCGAAGGAAAAGCAAGGGCGGCTTTATCGCGTCACCGGCGAATGGTTCGATGCCGTGATTGCGCGCTATGGCCGGATGCTGGCGTGGGTGCTCGACCGGCAGACGGCAACGTTGTGGGTGACGATCGGCACTCTGGCGCTCACGGTGGTGCTGTACATTTTTGTGCCGAAGGGGTTTTTCCCGTTGCAGGATACCGGCGTGATTCAGGGAATTTCGGAGGCACCGCAATCGGTCTCGTTCGCGAGCATGGCCGAGCGGCAGCGCGCGTTGGCGCAGGTGATTCTGGAGGATCCGGCAGTGGAAAGCGTATCGTCTTTCATCGGTGTCGACGGCACGAACACCACGCTCAACAGCGGGCGTGTGTTGATCAATCTGAAGCCGCATGCCAAACGCGAACTGAACGCGAGCGGCGTGATCGAACGCCTCAAACCGCGTCTCAAGAAGCTCGATGGCATCGCGCTCTACATGCAGCCGGTGCAGGACTTGACGATCGAAGATCGCGTCAGCCGCACGCAGTATCAATTCACGCTCGAAAGCGCCAACGCCGAAGAGTTGTCCGAATGGACGCATCGATTGGTTGAAAAACTCGGCACACTGCCGCAACTGACCGATGTCGCGTCAGACTTGCAGGATCAAGGTTTGCAGGCTTACCTGAATATTGATCGCGATACCGCCGCGCGCCTTGGCGTAACCACGGCTGCCATCGATAACGCGCTCTACAACGCGTTCGGCCAGCGATTGATTTCGACTATCTTCACGCAAGCGAGTCAATACCGCGTGGTGCTGGAAGTAAAGCCAGAATACAAGCGCGGGCCTTCAGCCTTGAACGACATTTACGTAACTTCTTCCTCCGGACAACAGGTGCCGATTTCGGCCATCGCCACCGTGCAGGAAAAATTCGCGTCACTGTCGATCAATCGCATCGGCCAATTTCCGGCGACGACCGTTTCGTTCAATCTGAAGCCCGGTTTCGCGCTGGGCGACGCGGTGAAAGCCATCGAAGCGGCGGAAAAAGAAATCGGTGTGCCCGCCAGCATCCGCACCGGTTTCCAGGGCGCGGCGTTGGCGTTTCGTGCGTCACTCACCAACACGTTGCTGCTGATCCTCGCAGCCATCGTCACGATGTACATCGTGCTTGGGGTGCTCTATGAGAGCTACATTCATCCCATCACCATACTCTCCACACTGCCTTCGGCTGGCGTCGGCGCGTTGCTCGCGCTACTCGTGTCGGGTACCGAACTTGGCATCATCGCGATCATCGGCATTATTTTGCTGATCGGCATCGTCAAGAAAAACGCGATCATGATGATCGACTTCGCGCTCGACGCCGAACGCACGCAGGGCAAGCCCGCACGTGAGGCGATTTTCGAGGCATGCCTGCTGCGCTTTCGACCGATTCTGATGACGACGATGGCGGCACTACTTGCTGCGTTGCCGCTGATGCTGGGATCGGGCGTGGGTTCCGAATTGCGCTTTCCGCTGGGCATTACGATGGTGGGTGGATTGATTGTGTCGCAGGTGTTGACGCTGTTTACGACGCCGGTGATTTATTTGGCGTTTGATCGGCTGGCGCGGAGATTTGATAAGTTGCCGGACGATGCGCAGCCGACTTCAGTTGCGGAGACACCCATTCGATGAATGCGCGCAGCCAGACCAACAAAATTCGTCATTCCGGCGGAGGCCGGAATCCAGTCCGCTCGTATGTCAGCGTTTTTCGATGGGACTGGATCCCGGCCCCCGGCTTACTTCCTGCCGGGATGACGGGTGCATTGACAACTGCCACTCGTTTTATCCGCATTGCATGAACATCACCGAACCCTTCATCCGCCGCCCCGTCGCAACGACCCTGCTGACCCTAGGCGTCACCCTCGCCGGCGCGCTGGCCTTCAAGTTACTGCCGGTCGCCCCGCTGCCGCAAGTCGACATCCCGACGATCTCCGTCAACGCGTCACTCCCTGGTGCCAGTCCTGAGGTGATGGCCGCGACGGT
>JANOKK010000163.1:0-7272 GCA_031419255.1 Betaproteobacteria bacterium | reverse complement strand
CGTTGCGAAAGCCGATCATTGCCGCGAGGGTGGTCGATTTACCGCTGCCGGTACCGCCGACGAGGATAACCAACCCGCGCTTGGTCATCACCACATCCTTCAGCACTTCGGGCAAGCCGAGATCTTCCATTTTCGGAATCGTGGTGGTGATGGTACGCAGCACCAATCCAATTCGTCCCTGCTGCACGAACGCATTCACGCGGTAGCGACCGATGCCGGTGGGCGCGATCGCAAAGTTGCACTCTTTGGTGGCTTCAAATTCGGCCGCCTGTTTGTCAGTCATGATCGAGCGCGCGATTTCGCCGGTGTGTACCGGCGAGAGGCTCGATTGCGACACCGGCGTCATCTTGCCGTCGATTTTCATCGCCGGCGGAAATCCGGCCGTAATGAAAAGATCGGATGCGCGCTTGGCGAGCATTGCGCGCAACAATTGATGTACGAATTTTAGAGCCTCATCGCGTTCCATGACTTCTCCTGTCGCAGCGCTGTGCCAATGGCCGCGCCGAACGGTTAATTAAACGAATCCTTGTTGGCGGCTTTGCCGCGCGCTTCGGCGACCGTGATGATGCCACGGCGCACCAAATCGGCGAGATTCTGATCCATCGTCTGCATGCCGAGCGCCGTGCCGGTCTGGATCGCCGAATACATCTGTGCGACTTTCGCCTCGCGGATCAAATTGCGGATGGCCGGCGTGCCGACCATGATTTCGTGTGCCGCCACACGACCGGTGCCGTCCTTGGTTTTGCAGAGTGTTTGCGAAATCACCGCGCGCAAAGATTCCGACAACATGGCGCGGATCATTTCCTTTTCCGCCGCCGGGAACACGTCGATGATCCGATCCACCGTCTTCGCGGCCGAGCTGGTGTGCAGTGTGCCGAAAACCAAGTGGCCGGTTTCCGCAGCCGTCATGGCTAAGCGAATGGTTTCCAAGTCGCGCATCTCACCCACCAGAATGATGTCCGGATCTTCGCGCAGCGCGGACTTTAATGCGTTGGCAAACGACAACGTGTGCGGGCCGACTTCGCGCTGATTGATCAGGCACTTTTTTGATTCATGGACGAATTCGATCGGATCCTCTACCGTCAGGATATGGCCGAATTCGTTTTCGTTAATGTGATTCACCATCGCCGCCAGCGTGGTTGATTTGCCGGAACCGGTCGGCCCGGTCACCAGTACCATGCCGCGCGGTTGATTGGAGATTTCCTCAAAACTCTTTGGCGCGTTCAGATCCACCAACGACAAAATTTTTGATGGAATCGTCCGCATCACCGCGCCGGAGCCGCGTTGATGATTGAAGGCGTTGACGCGAAAACGCGCCAGATTGGGAATCTCGAACGAAAAATCGCACTCGAGATTTTCCTCGTAATGCTTGCGCTGACCGTCGTTCATGATGTCGTAAATCATTCCATGAACGTCGTCGTGCGACAGTGCCGGCACATTGATCCGCCGCACGTCGCCGTGGACGCGGATCATCGGCGGCAATCCGGCAGATAGGTGCAAATCGGAGGCCTTGTTTTTGACACCAAAAGCGAGGAGTTCGGCGATTTCCATTTATACTTTTCCTTGGCGGTTTCCGATCCGGCGCAGATCGGCGCATTGACTGTGTGTCGCAAAGGCACTGGCCTCCGGCGCGCCGCCGAGAACACGTGCGCGGGTGGCCAAAGCGGCCTTTCTTCGAGTGATTATGTCCCCAATCGAATCGAACTTGCAACACGTGAAGGCGGGCCTTGATGCCGCGATCGCTGCCTTGCCCGTGGCGGCGCGGCGGTCGGTCGCGCTGATTGCAGTCTCGAAGACGAAGTCAGGCGTCGATGTCCGCGCCGCGTTTGCTGCCGGGCATCGCGAATTCGCCGAAAACTACGCGCAGGAAGGGGTTGCCAAGATCGAGGCAACTGCGGATTTGCGACCGCACGGGCTGATCTGGCATTTCATCGGCCCGCTGCAAAGCAATAAAGCCAAACTGGTGGCACGGCACTTCGATTGGATGCAAACCATTGATCGGCCAAAAATCGCTATTGCCCTCTCAGAGAATCGCGCGGGCATGCCGCCGATGAATGTATGCCTGCAAGTCAACGTCAGCGGTGAAGCCAGCAAAAGCGGGGTTGCACCTGCGGAGATGCTGCCACTTGCCGCACAAATCGCCGCGCTGCCCGGCCTCAGATTCCGCGGGCTCATGACCATCATCGAAAATACGCCGGATGAAAGCACGCGGCGTGTGCAATTCCGTATGATGCGTGAGTTGTTTGATTCGCTGATCCGCGCCGGCTACCCGATCGACACGCTATCGATGGGCATGTCCGAGGACTACCGTGTCGCGATCGAAGAGGGTGCCAATATGGTGCGCGTCGGCAGCGCTATTTTTGGTGCGAGAACACCGTCAAAAGCGGTAATTTCCGGAGTAGGCGCGTGAAAGTTTTGTTCGTGGGTGGCGGCAACATGTGCCAGGCGATTCTGGGCGGTTTGAACGCGCAGGGCGTGCCAATGGCCGGCATGCGCGCAATCGAGCCGCAGGCAGAAACACGCGCGGCGCTGCTTGCAATGGGGGTCGCTTCGGCGAGCGAATATCAGAATGCCGATCTCGATGTCGATACCATCGTGCTCGCCGTCAAACCGCAGATGATGCAGATTGCGGTGGCACCGTTTGCCGGGAAATTACACTCGCAGCTCGTGATCAGTATTGCGGCTGGCATCCGTTCGCATGATCTCGCGCGCTGGCTCGCGGCGGATGCGCAAAACGCCAGCGCGAAACCGTATGAAAACATCGTACGCGCAATGCCGAATACACCGGCGCTGATTCGCGCCGGCATTACCGGCTTGTACGCAGCCAAGGCCGTCGGCAACGCCGCGCGCACGGCAACCGAGGCATTGCTCGGTGCCGTCGGTGAGACCGCCTGGTTTGACGATGAGGCAATGCTTGATGCGGTCACGGCGGTTTCTGGTAGCGGCCCGGCGTACGTGTTCTATTTCATCGAGGCACTCGAAGCGGCTGCGCGAGAATTGGGGTTCGATGAAGCAAGTGCGCGGCAATTTGCGTTGCAAACGTTCGTGGGTGGCGCGAAACTCGCCGCTAACAGTGCTGATTCACCAGCAACGCTTCGCGCGCGAGTCACCTCCAAACGCGGTACCACCGAGCGTGCCATCGAGACTTTCGATGCTCTTGACATCAAGAAACACATCCTCGCCGGCGTGAAAGCGGCCTGCGAGCGCTCGCGTGAACTTGGCAACGAAATGGGCCGAAATAGCCCCAATGGAATCGGAAAATCCTGATGGCCACGCAAGTGCTGCGCTACATTCTTGAAACCGTGTTTGACCTGTTTGTACTGGCCGTGTTGACGCGTTTTTACGCGCAGGCGTTTCGCGCACCGTTCCGCAATCCGATCGCCAATTTCATCGTTGCGTTGACCGATTTTGCCGTGAAGCCGATGCGCAAAATCATCCCCGGCGCGATGGGATTGGATCTCGCGTCGTTGCTGGTGGCATGGATTGCGCAAAGTGTCCTGCTCACCGCCCTGTACGGGCTGATCAGCCTCAATGTCCTGGCGATGCCCGATTTTTGGCCGGCTGTCGTGTTGCTGGCGCTGGTGAAGTTGGTGAAGCTGACCATTTATCTGTTGATGGGCGTGGTGATTATTCAAGCGCTGTTGTCGTGGGTGAGCCCGTATCACCCCATCCGGCCTTTTTTCGACGCACTTTCGCAACCATTTTTGCGACCCTTTCAGCGCCTGATTCCACTGGTAGGCGGCGTGGATTTGTCGCCATTAATATTGCTCGTCATCTTGCAGGTGATCCTGATCGCACCGATATTGTGGCTGGAACTTGAAGCCGCGAAACCACTTGCCCGTCTGTTCGGGGTGCCGTGAAAGATTGTTTGCAACCAGAATTGGTGCAGTGCACCGTTGCCGTTCACAGGCGCGCATTTTCCGCCGATGAAGTACACTCTTGAACGACAAGAATCCGGATCGATTCCCCCCAAGTGGATTTCAACGACAATATCAATAGCCGCTTTGAGACCGAAATTGCCCGTTACAGCGAGTGGCGGGAAGGTCTCACGCGCGCGGTACACGATTATCACGATTGGCTGGAGAAAACCAACCAGCTCGACGTGCAGCAATCGATTCGCTTCTACGATCTGCTCGAGACACTCAACCGCGGGCGCTTGACGCTCGCGTTCCTCGCCGAATTTTCGCGCGGTAAATCGGAGCTGATCAACGCGCTGTTTTTCTCGAGCTTCAAAGAACGCTTGCTGCCCTCGGACGTCGGTCGCACCACCATGTGTCCAACGGAATTGTTTCACGATCCCAACGAAGAGCCGTATCTCAAGTTGCTCTCGGTCGAGACGCGCTACCGCGACGAATCGATTTCGCAATTGAAGAACATGCCGGTCGAATGGTCGAAAATTCGACTAAACGTCGATAGCGCGAAGGAAATGAAGCAGGCGTTGTCCGCGCTCGCCGATACCAAGCGCGTTTATGCGCTTGACGCACGCATGATGGGGCTGATCCCCATGTTCGACGACTCCGGCGAAGGGCCGAGCGAGGATGACATCGTCGAAGTGCCGGCATGGCGTTACGCGATCATCAATTACCCGCACCCATTGCTGACCAATGGCCTGTCCGTCCTTGATACGCCAGGCTTGAATTCGCTCGGACTTGAACCCGAATTGACGCTCTCGACGATACCGAGTGCGCAGGCGATTCTGTTTCTGCTCGGCATCGATACCGGCGTGACCAAGAGCGATATGGAAATCTGGGATCGCTACGTGAAGACCGGGCAGCCGGAAAAAATTGCGGTCTTGAACAAGATCGACGTCATGTGGGACGAGTTGAAAACCGAGCCTGAGATCAAGGCCGGCGTGCAACGAATGATTGAGACCACCTGCGCGCAACTGGGATTGCCGCCGGAAAAAGTGTTCGCGCTGTCCGCGCAAAAAGCACTGGTCGGGCGCATCAAAGGCGATCAGGAAATGGTCCAGAAGTCCGGCATCGAAAAACTCGAAGCCTACCTCGCCCATGAAATCATCCCGATCAAACGCCAATTGCTGGCCAAGGCGGTCACCAGCGAAATCGGCGCGATGATGGTTGCGAGCCACCGTAGTTGCACCCAGAAACTCGAAACCAATCAGACGCAGTTGAACGAGCTCGCCGCATTGTCGGGCAAGAGCCGCGACCTCACCATGAAGTTGTGGCAACAGGTGAGCGCCGAGAAAGAGGCTTACAACACCGCACTCGCCGAGTACAAGGTTCAGCGCATATCGTTCAATAAAAAACGTGACGCGCTGCTGGAGATTTTCAATCCGACCAGGCTCGACAGGCTGTGCGGGGAGAGTCTGGATTCGTTGAATGACTCATGGACGACGGTCGGCCTCACGCGTGGCATGCGCGCGTTGATCCAGAAAGTGGATGATGAATTCAAGGCCGTCAATCGCGCGGGTGATGACATCCTGCGATTGATGGAAGGCGTGTACAACACGTTTCAGGTGCGCTTCAAGTTCGACAAAATGAAATTCCCGCCGCTCGATTTTGAGGGGCCGCGCAACAAATTGCAGATCCTCACCTACGAAACCGAACAGTTCTGCAAAGACCCGGTCAATATCGTCATGACCGAAAAACGCTTTATGGTGCGGCGGTTCTGGCGCATGCTGGTCGAGTCGGCACGGAAAATTTTCAATGGCGCGCGCGTCGATACCGAGCGCTGGTTGACCGATGTGCCGCTGCCGCTGGAGTCGCAGATCAAGGATCACAAAGCGCAATTGCAGGCGCGCCTCGATTCGCTCGCAAAAATCAATGAGCGCGGCGGTGCCATCACCGAAGAAATCACCAAATTGCAGACCCAGCGCACCGATCTTCAGCGTCAGATCGCCATGATTACCTCGTTGATTTTAAAAGTCCGCGATGTGGGCAAGCCGCGCGCGGTGACCGATGCCGTCGCGGCTGCGAAAGCGACGGTGAAAGCGGCGATACCGGTCGTCGATCCCAATGCGCCGATGTTCGATTTGTCGGATGCCGAGAACACACGAACGGTTAAAGTGGCACCGCCACCGAAAAGCCGAAGCGACGAACCCGGTAAACCCATCGATTTCATGAGCACGCAAAAGATGGATTTATCCTCGACCCAGAAACTCGATCTGGGGAGTCTCTCGAAATAGTGGCGCGGCGTCTTACGGCATCGCCCAAGTAAACGCTGATCAAGTGTCATTCTCGCGAACGCGGGAATCCATTTTTCGCTATAAAGCATGGATCTCCGCATTCGCGAAGATGACAGGAAAGTACTTGATCGGATTTTCCTAAACAAGAATGACGTCGTACTGCTCCTGGGTGTACGAACTCTCCACCGATAGCGAGATCGGCTTCTTGATGAAGTCCTCAAGCATCGCCATGCCTTGCGATTCTTCGTCGAGGAAGCGATCGATCACGGTTTGCGAGGCGAGAATCCTGAATTCCTTGGCATCAAACTGGCGCGCCGAGCGCATGATTTCACGCAGAATTTCGTAGCATATCGTTTGCGCCGATTTGATTTCGCCGCGACCGGTGCAGGTCGGGCAGGGTTCGCACAGCACATGGGCCAAGCTCTCGCGAGTGCGCTTGCGGGTCATTTCGACCAGCCCCAATTGCGTGAAGCCGTTGACGGTGATACGCGTGCGGTCGCGCGACAAGGCCTTGTGGAATTCGGTTAACACCGCGTTCTTGTGTTCGTCGTTATCCATGTCGATGAAATCGACAATGATGATGCCGCCAAGATTTCGCAATCTCAATTGGCGGGCAATCGCTTGCGTCGCTTCGAGATTGGTTTTGAAAATCGTGTCGTCGAAACTGCGACCCGATACAAATGCGCCCGTGTTGACGTCTACCGTGGTGAGCGCCTCGGTTTGGTCGATGATTACGTAGCCGCCGGATTTGAGATCAACGCGCCGGCCGAGCGCGCGTTCTATTTCATCCTCGGCGGCGAACAAATCGAACAACGCCGGCTCGCCCACGTAATGCTCCAGCACCGAGAGCGATTTGCGCATATAGCGTTCGGCGAAATCCACCATCCGCAAATGGGTTTCGCGCGAATCCACAATGATGCGTTCGGTCTCTTTCGTCACCAGATCGCGCAACACCCGCAACGCAAGATCCAGATCCTGATACAGCAGCATCTGCGGCGGTGCGGTGATGGCCGCCTGGAAAATGCCGCGCCAGAGCTTGATCAGATATTCGATGTCGGACGTGAGTTCTTCGTCGGTGGCGGTCTCGGCCACGGTGCGCACGATGAAGCCGCCGGCTTCGCCTTCGG
>JANOKK010000162.1:0-16276 GCA_031419255.1 Betaproteobacteria bacterium | reverse complement strand
GGTCGTCGTTTCCCGCATGTCTTCAACGCTTGGTGATAGTGCGGCGATAACGGCTCGACAATTATTTCATTGCTTGCAGCTACCGTTGACGATTTAAGGTGTGCTCCCGACGATGCCTATTATTCGACGCGGCATCAAATTCCAACATTTGCCGTCATGTAAGATAGTACGGATGACAAGTCTGCAAAGCCCGCCCCCACCCGTCTACCAGCAAACAACATTGCGACATTTGAGAACTTTTTGCGGTGGTTCGCTAGTTGCGACGCTGAGACGACCAAACGATTCATGAGCGAGCCTGCATGACTCGAAGACCCACTTATGTTGGCCCGTTACTCACAGTAATGTGCCTCGTTTCGGTAGTCATTCTGTTTTGGCCGACTTTTCGAGACCTTCTTGGAATCGGCAGTACGGGTGGCGAATTCACACACCGCATTTTCGTCATTCCCATTTTTCTCGTATTTGTCTGGGGATTGCGCGACAACCTCGCCGAAATTCCAATCCGCCCCTTTTGGCCCGGCGTTATCCTTATTGCAGCGTCAGGATTGCTCTGGTTGGTAGGCGAGCTCGCCTTCATCCGGATATTCACCGAGACTGCGGTAATTGCGATGGTACCGCTGGTGGTACTTTCGGTATTGGGCTATCGCTGGCTTTGGGAAACGAGCTTTCCGCTGTTCTTTCTGCTTTTTGCCGTGCCGGTTCGCGGTCCCTTGGTGGATTGGCAAGTCAATCTCACGGCAAAATTTACTCACCTCGGCCTGCTGGCATCAGGATTTCCCGTGCATCGCGAAGGGCCATTTTTCGAGGTGCCATCAGGAAAGTGGTCAATCGCAGAAGCGTGCAGCGGTATTGAGTATTTGAGTGCCTGCATGATGTTCACCGTGTTGTTCGCGTGGACCATATTCAATTCAACCCGCAAACGCGTAATTTTTGTGATCGGTGGCGTGCTGGTCGGTATTTGTGGCAACTGGCTCCGCGCATACCTGACCATTTTGATCGCACATCTCAGCGACAATCGATTTCTGCGGCATGGCCACGGAACGTTTGGCTGGGTGATGTTTGCGGTGCTGTTGTTCGCATATTGCTGGATCGGTTGGCATTATCGGGATCGCGAAACCTCCGCTAGCTCAACTCCTGATGAGCACAGCGACCATCGATCATCGACTGACACCGCAACTCCCCAAAATTCCAAACGAGTAATGCTATTGGCACCAATTGTGGTCATCGGCGTAATGGCGGCATGGCCACTGATCAGCCACTTTTATGCGCGCGCCCAGCCGCACTTGAAGGTCGATATCCCGGCCCTCACCCTCCGAGGAGGATGGAAGGCTATCGACACGCCGCTGACCGATTGGAAACCCACGCTGGTAAATCCTTCGCTTGAAACTCTTCAAACGTTCGAAAAAAACAGCAAGAAAGTAGGTGTGTTCATCGGCATCTTTTCCAATCAAACCTGGAATTCAAAACTTGTGTCCTCGGTGAACCATTTCATTGCACCCGAAAGTGAGCGATGGAGTCTGGTTCAGCGCACCACTGACAACACGCGTTTCCTGGACAAATCCCTAGACGTAAAGACAGGCATTATTCTGGGCGATGCGCGAATCATGGCTAGGCAGTGGTACTGGGTTCACGGTGTCTCGACCGCCATTGACATAAAAGCCAAAATCGAGCAGCTTCGCGCCCGCGTTGAGGGTCGTGCAGACGTCTCAGCATGGATAAGCGTCTATGCGACGGTTGACTCGACGGCAGAATTCGCCACAGCCACTCTCGACGAATTTATGCGGGACATGGGGCAATCTCTCATTGACGCATTGCCGACAACGACTCAACCATGAGCACGTGCCGAGCGCAAATTCAATATCGACATTATGTCCAGACTGAAGCCGCAGCGTACCCAACGCGGTAATATTGCGCCACAAATACAATCGGATCGATCAACTTGACGAGTATTTTCCCTTTTTCCCCCGCGACATGGAGCTATGGTGTCGCTGCATTGACTTTTCTCGCATTCGCCGCACGAATGTTGATGGGCTGGCGAGGTGGCATTCGCGCGTCGTTGATGTTTACCGCTGTCGTCGCCAGCATTGTATGGGCGGGCAGTGTGTGGGCGGCCTTGACGTTTGTAAGTGCCGATTGGTGGCGCATCGCTTGCATTGCCGATGCATTGCGTGTTGGTGCCTGGCTGTTATTTATGACATTGCTTCTCGAAGGGTGGGGACAAACTGTTAATCAGGGTGATAGCTTCCGACGCCTGACGAGGTTTTTTGCCGTACCTTTGATGCTCATTGCGGCCAGCACTTTCCTGATACCTGAACCACCATGGATAAATACACCGGCTGACGGAAGCGCGCCGCTCGCCTATTACGTTTGGCTAGGCTCGTCCGTATTCGGCTTGGCGCTTGCGGAACAGCTTTATCGTCGCAGCTCGGCAAGCCGGCGATGGGCCATCAAACCGCTGGTCATCGGTCTTGCCGGCATGTTCATTCTTGACCTGTTCATTTATTCCGGAGCAATACTGTTTCACCATGTCAATCCGGAAATGTGGTCGTCTCGCGGCATTGCCAGTGTAATTGTCATTTTTTTCGTCGGCGTTGCGACATCGCGAAACACCTCTTGGACAGTCGGTCTCTACGTTTCACGCGATGTTGTTTACCAGTCGACAGCATTGATGTTGGCAGGATTCTATTTGCTGATAGTCGCGGCGGCGGCATATTGGGTCGAGATTTTTGGCGGGGACTGGGGAAGAGTGCTGCAGGTGGCCGTGGTTTTCGCCGCCCTACTTGGCCTCGCCGCTCTCATGCTCTCTGGCAGCCTGCGGGCAAGTGTCAAAGTACTGATCAGTAAAAACCTGTTCTCGTTTCGTTATGAATACCGCCAGGAATGGCTACGATTTACGCATACGCTTGGCACCACAGAAGATGACGAAGGCCTATATCATCGCGCCATTCGCGCGATGTGTAATCTCGTTGAGAGCACCGGCGGCGCAATCTGGCTAGAACGAGACGGTGCATTTGCCGAAGTCGCCAGTTTGAACTTGCCTTCCGTAAAGGCGATTGAGCCGGCATCGGGTTCGCTCGTCGCATTTCTCGCGCGCACCGATTGGGTTGTTCAAATCGATGAAGTTCGCGAGTTGCCCGGCAACTACCAGGATCTCAGCCTGCCGCCATGGCTACAATCGTTTCGCGAGGCATGGTTGATCGTCCCCTTGCCTAACGGCGCGGATCTGATCGGATTCGTGATTCTCGCGAAACCACGCGCGTCGATCGACATCAATTGGGAAGTGCGCGACTTGTTGAAGACCGCCAGCCGTCAGGCGGCCAGCTATATCGCTCAGATTCGCACGAAAGAGGTGCTGCTGGAGTCAAAACAATTCGATGCATTCAACCGCATGTCTGCGTTTGTCGTCCATGATTTGAAGAACCTCGTTGCGCAACTTGCCCTGCTGGTCAAGAACGCCGAACGGCACCGCGATAATCCTGAATTCCAGCAAGACATGGTTGAAACTGTCGACCACGCAGTGGGGCGAATGAATCAATTGATGCTTCAATTGCGCACCGGGACACATCCCGTCGAAAAACCGCGCCCAATCGATCTGGGGGCCGCAATCCAACGTATTATTCGCGGCCAAATGCGATACAAAGAAATTATTGATGTGGACACGCTGCCAAACCTGAAAATTCTGGCGCACGATGATCGAATCGAGCGTGCAATTGGCCATTTTGTGCAAAATGCGGTGGAAGCAATTCAAGATCGGTCGGGGAGCGTTCGGATACGCGTTTACGCGGAAGGCTCGTTCGCGGTGGTGGCGATCGCCGACGATGGCGTCGGCATGACGAACGAATTTGTGCGTGAAAAACTGTTCCATCCATTTCAAACAACCAAACCTCATGGTATGGGAATCGGTATGTATGAGAGTTATCAGTACATCAATGCAATCGGCGGCCGCATTTCGGTCGAAACAGTACCCGATAGCGGCACGCGGTTCGATGTCCATTTGCCGGTCGCACAACTGTCAAACAACCCGCCAGCGTTCTCCGGGATATCGGCATGAGTGAATCAAAGCGCAGGCCGCTGCTAATTGTCGAAGACGACCTTGCGTTGCAAAAGCAAATGCGCTGGGCATTCGACAAAAGCGAAACCGTCGTCGCAGTCGACCTTGAAAGTGCGATCGCGCAAATCAGGCGCCACGAACCAGCGGTCGTGACAATGGATTTGGGGTTGCCACCCCATCCCGACGATACAAGTGTTGGTTTCGAATTACTGGTGCAGATACTCGCCCTCGCTCCGCACACCAAGGTAATTGTACTAACCGGCCAGAACGACCATCTGAACGCACTTAAGGCGGTACGGCTAGGCGCATACGATTTTTTTGCCAAGCCGTTTGAGCCGGAATTACTGGCGATGACCATTGAGCGCGCGTTTCGCCATCACGAATTGCAGGAAGAGAATCGGCGTTTGATGCAGACGGCGAATGTCACACCGCTTTCGGGAATCCTCACTCAGGACGCCGAAATGCTGCGGGTTTGCCGCACGGTGGAGAAAATTGCACCCAGTACGGCGACCATTGTGATTCTCGGCGAATCCGGCACTGGCAAGGAGTTGGTCGCGCGAGCGTTGCATGATCTCTCGTCGCGCCGCGATGAACGATTCGTCGCCATCAATTGCGCGGCAATTCCGGAGTCATTGTTGGAAAGCGAACTTTTCGGATATGAGAAGGGGGCGTTCACCGGTGCCGCGAAGCAAACCCGCGGGAAAGTCGAGGTGGCCGACAAGGGCACATTGTTTCTCGATGAAATCGGCGACTTGCCGCTCGCGCTTCAATCAAAGCTGCTCCGATTTCTTCAGGAACGCGTGATCGAGCGCGTCGGCGGACGCGAAGAAATTCCCGTTGATGTGCGGATCGTGTGCGCGACGCACCAGAATCTCAAGGACATGATCCTGCGCGGCACATTCAGGCAGGACTTGTATTTTCGGCTTGCCGAAATTGTGCTTGAAATCCCGCCACTCAGTGCGAGGCCGGGTGATGCAACGTTGCTCGCGCATGCGTTTGCGAGACGCTTTGCTACAGAACATCGGCGCGGCACGATCACACTTTTGCCGAATGCAATCGATGCGATCGAGGCGTATCAATGGCCCGGCAACGTGCGCGAATTGGAAAATTGCATCAAACGCGCAGTCATTATGGCCGATGGCTCTGTCATAAAAGACGCGGATCTGAACTTGCAAGTTGAAGCCGGAGACAACCACTTGAACCTGCGTCAAGTGCGCGATTTCGCGGAGCGTCAGGCGGTCGTACGGGTGCTCGGCCGTGTCAATGGCAACCTCAGCAAAGCGGCTGATTTATTGGGCATAAGCCGTCCGACATTGTACGAATTGCTGGATCGCTTCGGATTGCGTTGAATTGCATGCGCACCATCCATTGTCCAAAGGAATTAATATGACACGACAAAAATCTCGGGCCGCCATTTGCTCTGGCGCGTTATTGTTTGCATGCCTGCTGCTGCCGGCCTGCAATCGAGAGAGCCCTGAATCGCTGATCAAATCGGCGAAGGAATTCACTGCCAAAAGTGACTACGCCGCCGCCGCAATTCAACTAAAAAACGCGCTTCAGCAACAGGACAGCCCCGAAGTAAGGATTTTGCTCGCAAAATCACTCACCGCTCTCGGCGATCTCAGTACCGCTGAGTTGCATTTGCGGCGCGCCATTGAAGCCGGCGCACCCGCCGAAACCGTTTATCCCGAACTCGCTGGCGTGCTTGGCGATCTGGGTGAATCCAAGAAAATTGCGGCTGAACTCGCCACCGTGGAGATAGCGAATGGCCCCGCTAATGCGGTGGTGAAATCCGTACTCGGCGAAGCATATATTGCGTTGGGCCAAACCGATGCGGCAGCAAAAGCATTCGCTGCGGCAATGGCAAGCAATGCGTCGGAGCCGCGCGCACGCATTGGCGAAGCACGTGTGATCGCGCGGCAAGGCGACCTATCGCGGGCATCTGCAGTTGCCGCCGACGTACTCGCAACGACGCCAAACCAGCCGCAGGCGCTGGCGTTAAAGGCGGACCTGCAGATTGCCCAGGCAAAAAATGAGGACGCGGGTGCCACGTTGCGTCAACTCGTCAACATTAGCCCTTTTAACGGCCATGCGCGTTTTGCGCTGGTATCGCTTCTGATCGCCGGCAATCAGCTCGATCAAGCCGCAATTGAAATTGCCGCAATGAAAAAGGCCCTGCCGCGAGACTTGCGTTCGAGCTACCTCAATGCAGTACTCGCGTTCCGCAAGTCGCAGCCGGTTCAGGCTCGCGATGCCGTGCTCCTGGTGCTGAACGCACTGCCGGACCATGGCCCCTCTCTACTACTTGCCGGTGCCGCCGAATACCAAATTGGCTCTTTGTCTACCGCAGAGAGTTTGTTGCGCAAAGTGTTGGCCGCCTACCCTCATAGCCTGTATGCCCGCAATTTGCTGGTGGCGACCTATCTGCGCAAGGGATTGCCATTGAAAGCCGAAGACGCCCTTGCGCCGGCCCTGAAACAGGCACCAAAAGACCCGAACGTACTACGCGCGGCCGGCGAAGTCGCGTTTGCCAACAACAAGTTTGCAGATGCGGCGACGTACTACGAACAGGCGTTGGCGCTCGAAAAAGACAGCGCTGCGCTGCGCACGCGTCTCGCGCAAATCCGCCTTGCGACGGGCGAGACCGTTCGAGCGCTGGAAGATCTCGAAACCGCGTCGGGACTCGACAAGAATGCATACCAGGCCGATCTTTCGCTCGTCAGCACCTACATGAGTCAAAAGCTGTATGACAAGGCGCTCACGGCAGTGGCGGCACTCGAGAAAAAACAACCGGCCAATCCCCTCACCTTCGCCACGCGCGCATCGGTTCAGCTGGCAAAACAGGATGTCAAGGGCGCGCGCGCGAGCCTCGAGAAAGCGCTGTCGCTGCAGTTCAACTATCTTCCGGCGGCCAGGATGCTCGCTGGTCTGGATTTCGCCGCCAAGAACCCGGCGCAGGCCAAATCGCGATTTGAAGCAATTCTTGCCAAAGAGCCGGCCAACGACAGTGCCATCATCTCGTTGGCCGAAGCGCAAATTGTCGCGAAAGATGTGCCGAAGGAAATTGTTGCCACCTTTGAGCGCGCGATCAATGCAAATTCCACCTCGTCTGTGCCGCGCATTGCACTCATCAAGTACCATTCGCAAAATGGCGACCCACAGGCAGCACTTGCGGTAGCGCAAGCGGCGGCAATCAAGATGCCCGATGACCCTGGCATTGTGGATGCATTGGGCATGGCGCAACTTGCATCGGGAAACTCGGCACTGGCCATCGAGACATTCAATAGACTCGCGCTGTTGCTACCTGATTCGCCACTGCCGCTGATGCGCCTCGCCGCCGCACAATTCGCCGCCAAGCAAGTCGATTCACCCATTCTGGCACTGCGCAAAGCGCTTATCCTGAAGCCGGATTTGCTGGAAGCGCAACGGCAACTTGTCGCTGCACAACTCGCCGCCGGCAAGGCGGATGACGCTCTCAAGGAAACCAGGGCCATACAAAAGGCGCGCCCGAAAGAGGCGGTTGGGTTCACCATGGAAGGCGACGTCTTGACCAGCCAGAAAAAGCACAGCGAGGCCGCAAGCGCCTATGCGGAAGGCATGAAACGGCAGCCGGATGCGACACTGGTCGTGAAGCAGATCCAGTTGCTTCAATCGGCTGGCAAATCAAGCGACGCCGACAAAATTGCCGGCAAGTGGCTTCAGGAAAATCCCAAGGATCCGGTTGTGCGCTTTCATTTGGGCAATTTTGCCGTACAGAATAAGGATTACAAGACCGCAGCCGCGCGCTATCGCGAAGTGATCGCGCTTCAGCCGGATAACCTGGCGGTATTGAACAACATGGCTTGGATTTTGAGTGAGACCCAGGATCCTGGCGCGCTCGAATTTGCTGAAAAGGCCTACGCAATAGCGCCGGATAACGCGGATGTTCAGGATACTTTCGGTTGGCTGCTGGTCAATCGAGGTGAATTAAAAAAGGGAATTGAGATTCTTACGCGAGCGGTCGCGTCAAAACCGAAAGCCGTCGAACCAAGATTGCATTTGGCGAAGGCGCTGATCAAATCAGGTGACAAGGTCGGTGCCAGACGCGAGTTGGAGTTACTCGTTTCGTTCGCATCAGCAAGTACTTTTAAAGCTGAGGCGGAACGTATACTGCAAGGGCTTTAGCCCTGTAAATGCAATGAATGTCTAGCATTGGAGCGGTATTTCAGGCATTTATGCGCGGAACGCCGCTACAGTGCTTGTGTTTGCAAATGGGTCTACTTCTATTTACCTCAATTTTTCGTCATTTCGGCGGAGGCCGGAATCCAGCCCGTCGTAATATCAATGAGTTACGAGGACTGGATCCCGGCATTCTCCCATAAGCGCTAACTTAATATTGTAATTTTCGGCATTTTGCCTGATACTAGTACCTTCGCTTATTGGTGGAGGATAGGATGGAACAAGATGACGAGAGTCGGCCTGTGGCCGCCCGGCTCGATGAAGATTGGCAGATTGTCGAGAGAGCGCTTCCGGCAGGCTGGCAGGCCAAGTCGCGCGAACTGGGTGCGCTGCGACGCACCCGTGGGATCAAAGATGCGAGCCATCTGCTGCGGGTGATGCTCATCCATCTGGCCGATGGCTGTGGCCTGCGCGAAACCGCGGTTCGCGCCAAATTGGCGGGCCTGGCAGAAATCAGCGATGTGGCCATTCTCAAGCGCCTCAATGGCTGCGGCGCGTGGTTTGAATGGATGATTCACGGCATTCAGGGGCAACTGATGGAGGCCGCCGTCCCGCCGATATTGGCCGGTCACCGGCTACGCATCGTCGACGGCACCATGGTCAGCGAGCCGGGCGAGACCGGATCGAGATGGCGACTGCACTATTCGGTCGGTTTGCCCGACCTGCATTGCGATGAAGTCGTCCTCACCACCCCCAAAGAAGGCGAGACACTCAAGCGATACACCATCAACCCGGGCGACATTCTGGTTGCCGACCGAGGTTATGCCCATCCGCCGGGAATCGCGCATGTGGTGGATGCGGGCGGCGGAGTCATCATTCGCGCCAATCTGGTCACGATGCCGCTGGTGCAGCGCGATGGTGGCCCCTTTGACATTCTGGCCAACCTGCGCACGCTGGGTGTCGCCGAGACCGGCGACTGGATGGTCGCGGTGAAGGCCGGCAAGCGCCTGATACGCGGGCGTTTGTGCGCCATCAGGAAGAGTGCGGCAGCGGCCAAGAAGGGGCAGGCGCGCGCGGCGCGTGAAAGTCAGCGCGGGGGTCACAGCCAATTGCAGCCACAGACGCTGGAAGCGGCGACGTATGTGTTTGTCTTCACCACCTTGGGCAGCGACTACCCGGCGGCGTGGGTACTGGAACTTTATCGGGCACGCTGGCAAATTGAGCTGACGTTCAAACGCTTGAAGTCACTCGTCAGTCTGGGCCACTTGAAGAAGCACGACGACACGGCGGCGCGAGCGTGGCTACAGGGAAAGCTACTGGTCGCGTTTCTGATCGACCGTTTGCTCGCGATGGCCGAGCGGGTTTCCCCCTGGGGCTACCCGTTTGAAGAGGGCCAGACGCAGCCGTTGCGAGTGGTGGGAGACCGGGCTCATGCTTGAGTTGCTGCGACGCGCGGTGGTGCCTGAGCTGTCCTTGCGAACGGCGATCAAACAATGGGAAGATGTTTCCTACCAACTGGCTGAGCCGTCACGGGCCCGGATTCGGCAGTGTGTAAAATTGACCGGCAATTAAGCTAGCGCTTATGGGCCTCCGCCGGGGCGACAGCTTAAGTAAGTGCCATTCGTGTCAGCTTTTATTATTTGCAGCCACTGCACCTCGAACAACTAATTCAATTCTCTACTTCGCCGCTCCTGCTTTGCCTGACGCAATTAACGGAAAGGCAGACGGCTGGCGTATGGGCTCAACAGCCAAGTCGATATCCAATGATGACCAATACAGATGATTTTCAGAAGGCCACTCGACCTCGCTAATCTGTTCGATGGTCGCGCCGCGAAACCACGGGAATTCGGCAAATGGTAAAAACAACTCTTCGTCGGCAAGCAGCAGCCAGAAGCTGTGTTTTGAAACATGGGTAATTTCAACTTGGGAAGTGGGCATGCCAGGCATGAGTTATCTCCTCACCATGCGTAACGACCAGACGTTGGGCCACCTTGATTTATTTGGGTGAAAGTCCAGTGATTGTTACCCGAGAAAGTTCCGGCAACATCCAAAATTTTGCTTCTCCATCGGGATGGCTGACATGTACATGCATTCTTGATTCTTCACTCGAAAAAAAAAGAACCGAAATCCATCCTCACGAAATATTGTTGGCGACACAATCGAATTGTAGTGCCTAACGTTCCGGGTCAATGGTGGCCTCGCGAAGGTGGCTTCGCACAGGGTCAGTTCTGGATAGGTAGCATAAATGCGTTACATCACGGTACATGGCCCCGCCCGCTTCATTAAAACCATTCCTCACCGATTCCCCATCAAAAACAACAACGGCACCTCCAACCGCGCCGCCCAATCCGCTTCGCTATGCCCGGCGCCATCGAACACTCGCGTCATCGCATTCGAAGCCGTGTAGCTACGTTCGCGCAGCACCTCACCCACGAAACGATGCGCGGGCGCATAAAGCGAATCGAGCCAGTCGTCGCCGCGATCGGTGTAGAGGCGGTGCGTTTCGGGTGCGGGTAATTTCTGGCTGAGGTAGGTCATCGCCGCGAGCGGCAGGGCCGCATTGCGCACGCGCTCAACGCCCCACGACGAAGGCTTGCCGACCCAATGCGTGGAGAGGCCCGCCGCGCCGCCGAACACCTGCGGGTATTCGCACATCGCGTAGATCGCGATCAGGCCACCCATGCTGGAGCCGATCACAAACGTGTGTTCGGGGCCGGGGCGCGTCGGATATTTTCGATCGATGGCGGGCTTGAGTTCTTCCACAATAAAACGCAAATACGCATCGGCCCTCGATGTGCCGTTGCTCGCCTCCACCACGTATTCGCGCCGCACACGCTCTGACGCAAGCGCGAGCACCTTCTCCGGGAAATATTCGGCGTAGCGTTCCGGCGCGTGGTTCCAGATGCCGACGATGATGGTGTCTTTGATGCGCCCGGCCTCGACCAGACGCGTGATGGCAACATCGGCCTGCCAGGAATTTTTCGTCATATTGAAGCGGCCATCGACAATATTTTGGCCGTCGTGCATGTACAGCACCTGATAGCGCTTGGTGGTGCTGAAGTTGGCCGGCAACCAGACATCGATATGCCGCGCGGCGACATGGCGCGAGGCGAAATTTTCGAGACGCTCGATGCGGCCCACGGTGGGATTGGCGAAAGGTTGCGCGGCACCCGCAGGCAGTGGCGTTTCCGCTTGAGCGATGCTCGACGCGAGTCCGATTGCCAGCGCACCCAGCACGTTCTTTCGTTTACGCATTCAATCCTCCGGCGCTTTTTGTTTCGTGGTGTGCGCAGTTTGCCCGATGTCGCCGCGTGGCTGTTGATGGCGTCAATGACAACGTGAAAATGGCAAAACACTAATACTGGCGAGGCTTTCCAGCACTTTTACCCCTGAAACGCGCGCCAGTGCTTGTGTTTGCCTAGAGAATTCAACTCCACCGTCTCGGCGCACACGCCGCTGCGCCAACTTTAAATGCGGTGATGGGAAATGACACTGTCATTCTGAACGTAGCGAAGGATCTCGTCGCATGAACAAGATCCTACGCTACGCTAGGGATGACAGTGTTATTTTCGACCAAAGACACTGGATTCCCGCCTGCGCGGGGACGACGGCAGTCCCTACCCCGGCAACCCCAACAACTCAAACCGCCCGCGTCCACTCGCCGCCGCCATCACACCCAACCCGCGCGCGGTGTCGGCATCGACCATGTCCCACTCGAATCGCCAGCCCCAGTTGCCAGCGCCGGTGCCGGGCGTATTCATGCGGTGACGGCTATCGAGCCCCAGCACATCCTGCATCGGAAACATGGCCGTGTTGGCGACAGAATTGCACGCCGCGCGAATGATGGCCCAATGAAAATCGTTGGCGTTGGCGGCGAGATAGCTGCCGGCGTAGGCGCGCTCGCGCGGGCTCGCGTTGTCCCACCAGCCGCGCGCGGTGTCGTTGTCGTGCGTGCCGGAATAGGCGACAGTGTTGGGCACATAGTTGTGCGGCAAAAATTCATGCGTGCCGTCGCCGCCGAACGCGAATTGCACAATTTTCATACCGGGCAGGCCACAACTGTCGCGCAATTCGATCACATCCGGCGTGATCAATCCCAAGTCTTCGGCGACGATTGGGAGCTTGCCCAGCGCCGCCTCGATCGTGGCAAACAACGCTTTGCCCGGTGCATCCACCCAGCGGCCTTGCGTGGCATCAGGACAACTGCCGGGAATTTCAAAGTAACCCGCGAAGCCGCGGAAATGGTCGATGCGAATCAAGTCCGCCTGCGTGAGCGAACGCTTGACGCGCGCGATCCACCATGCAAACTTCTCATTCGCCATCCGATCCCAGCGATACAGCGGATTGCCCCAACGCTGGCCGAGCGGTGCCATTGAGTCCGGCGGCACACCGGCCACCACCGTGGTCTGAAATTTCTCGTCGAGAAAATACAGATCGGGCCGCGCCCAGCAATCGGCGCTGTCGTGCGCAACGAAAGTCGGCAAATCGCCCATGATGGCAACACCGCGTTCGTTCGCGTAGGTTTTCAGTGCGTTGGATTGAACATCGAAACACCATTGCACGAATTTCCAGAACGCGATTTCATTGGCGTGTTGCGTGCGCGCTTTCGCCAACGCGGCCGCATCGCGGCGCGCAAGCGGCGCGGGCCATTCCCACCACGGTTGGCCGTTGACCGGCGCGCGGATCGCCATGAAGAGCGCGTAGTCTTCGAGCCATGATGATTCGCGCGCGCACCATGCGGCGAATGCCTGCCGGTCTTTGTCCACCGCGCGTGAAAAAAATCCTGCCGAGGCCGTGCGCAATTGCGCCTCGCGCCATTTCAAGACCTTGCCATAGTCGACGTGCCGCGCATCGAAGCCGCCTGACGGCAACACCGGTGTCGCCAACCAGCCGCGCTCGATCAGCGGCTCGAACGCCACCATCCATTGACTGCCGGCGAACGCCGAGACGCCCTGATACGGCGAATGGGCGGGGCCGATGGGGGTGGTCGGCAGCAGTTGCCAAATGGTTTGTCCGGCCGACACCAGCCAATCGACGAAGTGGCGCGACTCGGGCCCGAAATCGCCCATGCCATGCGGACCGGGCAGTGAGGTGATGTGCAAGAGGATGCCGGCTCGGCGCTTTTCAAGTGAATTCATGAGCGTGTCTTTCAGACAAAAAAATCAGGAAGCGGTGGCACGAAGTACCACGACTGCGTGCGCGGGCACCGGCAATTGCGGTGACGCGATATCGCCCTCAACCAACAGCTCGCCGCTGCTGTCGAGTGCGATGCGCCATTGTCCGGCGGGCATGGCAAACAGCATTGGTGCCGTTTGCGGATTCAGGCAAATCATCAATCGCGATACGCTGGCATCAACTGCTTTCACATCAATCGCCGGATTCGCTCCCTGCGCACCACGGGCGTTTTCGGTGAGGATGCAGCCAAACGCGTGGATGTCATGGTTGTGCCAATCGTGCATCTGCATGTCGTGGCCATTCGGCGCGATCCAGCGCACCGAGGCCTCGCCCGCGCCCGCGTGGCTGGCGGCAAACCAGCGGTCTTGGCGCAGCATTGGCTCGGTGCGGCGCAACGCGAGCACATCCGTGACGAATTGCAGAAATGGTTTTTCCGCCGACGGCCAATCGAGCCAGCCGGTCGCGTCGTCCTGGCAATAGGCGTTGTTGTTGCCGCCCTGCGTGTTGCCGATCTCGTCGCCTGCGCACAGCATCGGCGTGCCCTGTGCGAGCAACAGTGTGGCGATCATCGCGCGGCGCACGCGCGCGCGGGTAGCGATGATGCGCGCATCGTCAGTCACACCTTCCACACCAAAATTCGCGCACAGCTCGTTGTCGCGGCCATCGCGATTGCCTTCGCCGTTCGCGTCGTTGTGTTTGCCGCTGAAGCTCACGGTGTCGGCCAGGGTGAACCCGTCATGCGCGGAAATAAAATTCACGGAGGCCGAAGGTCGGCGCTGGCCGTGATGAAATAAATCGCTGGAGGCGGTGAAGCGCCGCGCGAGCTCGCCGCGCGAGACGCCGGTCTGCAACCAATAACCGCGCACGGCATCGCGGAATTTATCGTTCCACTCCAGAAAGCGGCCGGGAAATCTGCCGAGCTGATAGCCGTCGTAGCCCGCGTCCCACGGCTCCGCGATCAGGTGCGCGCCCGCCAAAATCGGGTCTTGCTGGAGGGCCACAAAAAATGCGGCGTGCGGATCGAAGCCGTGATGCCGCCGGCCCAACACCGGTGCCAGATCGAATCGAAATCCATCGACCCCCATTGCCTGCACCCAATAACGCAAGCTGTCGAGCACGAATTGCGTCACGCGCGGATGCTCGACATTGAGCGTGTTGCCGCAGCCGGTGAGGTTTTCACTGCGGCTTTTGTCTTCACCGACGAGGCGATACCAGCTCGCGTTGTCGAGGCCGCGAAAGCTGATGGTCGGCCCGTATTCATTGCCTTCCGGCGTGTGGTTGTACACCACATCCAGCACCACTTCGAGGCCGTGCGCGTGCAGCGTTTCGACCATTTGGCGGAATTCGGCGGTGACGGCGGTCGGGTCATCGCGCGTAGCGGAGAGCCGCGGATCGGGGCAGAAAAATCCCAGCGTGTTGTAGCCCCAATAATTCTTCAGCCCGCGATCCACCAGCGGCGCTTCATCAACGCAATATTGCACTGGCAACAACGACAGCGTGGTCACGCCGAGCGATTTGAAGTGCGCAATCGAGGCCGGGTGCGCGAGCGCCGAATAAGTGCCGCGCATCGCCGCCGGCATATCGGCGCGGGTCATCGAAAAACCTTTGACGTGAACTTCATAGAGCACGATATCGGTCGATGGAATTCGCGGTGCATTCGCCCAACCCGGTGCCGGCCCCTGCGCATCCGCGACCCGCGCTTTCAACGCCTGCGCGGCGTTGTCGCGGGTGTCAAATGATCGCTGGCCGTCGGGGTGGCCCAATTCGTAGCCGTGGTGCTCGGCGCGCCAGCCGAAGTGCCCGACGATTTCGCGCGCGTAGGGATCGAGCAGGAGTTTGTGAAGATTAAACCGTTGCCCTGCCTCCGGCGCATAGGGGCCATGCGCGCGCAGGCCGTACACCAGCCCCGCGCCGGCGCCCGGCAGGAAGCCATGGAACACGCCGTTGTGTGGCCCATGCAATGTATATCGCCGCAATTCACGCGCACCGCTCGTGTCGAAAACACACAGGTTGATCTTTTCCGCATGCTGCGAAAACACCGCGAAATTCACGCCGCCGTCACGCGCGTGCGAACCCATCGGTTGAGGCCGGCCTTCGTGCAGAACTTCGGAAAGTGAATTGCGCGCGTTCATATGCTGTTGGGAGAAATTCAAACGGGTGCCAAAAATAGGGTCGCCAATGGTGGCAGGGTCAGACGCAGCGATTGCGAATGTTGTTGCGCGGCGAGGGATTCCAACGCCAAGGGTGCTGCGCCATTGCCGATATTGCTGCCACCGTAAATTTCCGCATCGGTGTTGAGCAATTCCACCCACTTTGACGCCCCACCCGGCACACCGATGCGATAATTTTCGCGCGGCACCGGCGTGAAATTGCACACCACCAGCATCATCTTGCCGGTGCCGTCGCGCCTAAGCCAGGCCAGCACCGAATTCGCCGCATCCGTGGAGATCAGCCACTCGAAGCCATCGGCGTCGCAATCCTTGCGATGCAGCGCGGGATGGTACCGATACAGCCGATTCAAATCGCGCACCAATTGCTGAACGCCCGCATGTCTCGCGTTGTCGAGTAAATTCCACGGCAATTCCGCATCGTGATTCCATTCGCCCGGTTGCGCGAATTCTTGCCCCATGAACAGTAATTTCTTGCCGGGATGGCCCCACATGAAGCCATAGTACGCACGCAGATTGGCGAAGCGCTGCCACTGGTCGCCGGGCATTTTCGAGAGCATCGAACTTTTTCCGTGTACCACTTCATCGTGCGAAATCGGCAGCACGAAATTCTCGCTGAAGGCGTACACCAGGCCAAAGGTCATTTTGTCGTGGTGCCAACGGCGATGCACCGGGTCTTCCTGCATATAGCGCAAGGTGTCGTTCATCCAGCCCATGTTCCACTTGT
>JANOKK010000161.1:0-2847 GCA_031419255.1 Betaproteobacteria bacterium | reverse complement strand
AACGACGAGCGAAGAAATGACAATCAGCGGTACCAGCAGAAATGAAATCTTGCCCAGTTTGCGATGAATCGAGGCGCGTCGATCGCGAATCAACCATGCCTGGGCGATGAGCAGCAACAACCACGCCAACAAAAGCGCGCCGTGCGCATGCATGCTCCACGACGGAATCTTCTCGATCCGCGTGAAATAGGTCGGCCAGAATGCGACGAAGGTGGCGAGCAAAAATGCGCCGAAGAAGAACACGACATTGCGGGCCATGTTGACTCCCAAACGATGATTCCGGCTAGTCTGCCCGCGCACGCTATGGAATGCAATACGCAGTCAACGCAGCGAACAACTGCGCTGAGAATTGGTGGAAGGCCCGGACTGTAGAATTGGCCATGCGCAAACATGTTCTCCTGTATGGATTGCTCGGCGGATTGCTCATTGCGGGCCTGAAATTCATCGAATACCGCTGGCTGGTAGTGGAGCACTCGGTGGAAATTTACGGCGGGCTCATTGCCGCGGTATTCGCGGCAGTCGGCATATGGCTGGGATTGCGGATCACGCGCCGCTGCGAAACGGTGGTGGTACGCGAAGTGACGATTCATGCGCCAAAAGAATTTGTGCGCGATCAGCTTAAAGTGGAATCGCTCGGCATCACGCTGCGCGAACTGGAAATCCTTGAATTGATCGCCTCGGGATTGAGCAACAAGGAAATCGCCGCCCGCGTGTTCGTCAGTGAAAACACCGTCAAGACCCATTCGAGCCCGGTGTTTGAGAAGTTGGGCGCCCGGCGGCGGACGCAGGCGGTGCAGTTGGGCAAAGAACTCCGGCTCATCCCGTAGCGCCATTGTTTGCGCGTGCGGCGGCTGAAACATCGCTTTCGGTCTCCTACTTTCGGATGATTTCACGCAGAATTGCTCAAAATCATCCTTTTGAGTGACGCGCCGCACACCGTCTGGCCGGTAGATTTGCGCCTCCTCAACCAAACAAGGAATTCTCATGCGAAAAATTGTCCTGACCTTCGGGCTGATTGCCGGTGCCGTGCTGTCGGCGATGATGCTTTTCACATTGCCGTTCATCGACAAAATCGGCTTCGACAAGGGCGAAGTCATCGGCTACACCACGATGGTGCTTGCCTTCCTGATGGTGTTTTTTGGTGTCAAGTCGTACCGCGACAACGTGGCGGGTGGAACCGTGAAGTTCGGCCGCGCGTTCCTGGTGGGGTTGATGATCACGTTCGTCGCCAGCGCGTGCTACGTGGTGACGTGGCAAGTGGTCTACTACAAGTTCGCGCCCGACTTCGTCGAGAAATACGCGGCCTACGCTGTGGACAAGGCAAAAAAATCCGGCGCCACGGAAGCGCGAATCGTGGCGCAGCAGAAGGAGATGAATGAGTTTGTGGAGTTTTACAAGAACCCGCTTGCGAACATCGCCGTGACCTTCCTCGAGCCGTTGCCGGTCGGGCTGCTATTCACGCTCGTCTCGGCGTGGGTGCTGAGCCGGAAACGGCGGGACAAGGAACTGGCCACGGCGAAGCCTCTATCAACGTAGATAACTTGCACTTCGTCATTCATCAGACAAAACACCAAGGAGAAAACGATGGATCTGGGAAACTTCTCTGTCAGCCTGGCAGTAAAAGATATCGAGGCGTCGAAACTCTTTTATAAAAAGTTGGGCTTTACTGTTTTCGGCGGAAACCAATCGCAAAACTGGCTGATCCTGAAAAACGGCGACCACGTCATCGGGCTGTTTCAAGGCATGTTCGAGAAAAACATCCTCACGTTCAACCCGGGTTGGGACAGCAATGCGCAGGTAGTCAATCCGTTCACGGACGTTCGAGAATTGCAGCGTCAGTTGAAGGGACTTGGCGTGACCATGATCACCGAAGCAGACGAATCTACGACCGGCCCGGCGAGCTTCATGATTGCCGATCCGGATGGGAATACGATTCTGGTGGATCAGCACGTATAGGTGATTGGGCAGTTAAGACACAGGCTCGCTGGACGCTATCCAAGCGCCAAGCACAAACACCGGCGCGGCTCACACTTTTTGTCCAGGTGCCGTATCGGTGCGAGTGCCCGCGGCTTGTTCACGGCAGGAACTGGATGTGACTGAAAGCCGGCGTTCGATCGTTGTGCGAATACCGCCAATAAAAAACCCCGCCGGAGCGGGGTAGTTGTGGTTTGAACCTCGATCAGGTTTTCCGGCGTTTTGCAAATCCAATTCCGGCCAGACCGAATGCGAGCAGGGCAAGGGTTCCAGGTTCGGGAACGCTATGCTGCGTCATGGATGTTACGAGCATGTTTTCGCCCGAAGCGGTGGTCAGTTGAAAGTACCAGGTACCATTCGCCGGGGACCCGAACAAATTGAAGTCTCCCCCCAGTCCGTTTCCGCAGGAACCCGTCGATGTTCCGAATGTGCAGCCGTTGCTGAGGAGTTGGCCAATCAATTCCTGTGTGAAGTTCAGTCCACTTGGCGTCGCGAAATAAATGGAACCGAAATTCGCCATGCCGAACGTGCCGTTACCGGACGACGCACCCGAAATTGTGATCGCCAGGTCCGAAACCGCGGCATTCGGAAGTGGGATCGTACTTTGGAATCCAACGTTGGGAATGAGCGAGCTTTCAAAACCGAACACCCCCGTGGCCGATGCATTATTGCCGAAAGAGGCCCCGCTCCACGTGATATTGAGGAAAATTGGATCAGCTACTGCAGACCCGATGCCCGACACCGCCATGGCGACTAGTACTACAAACGATTTGATGAGTTTTCTCATGTCAGATTCTCCCAGTGAGTGTTTTTGCTACATATTCCGCTGCATGTGACTTAAAGCAATAACGGTGCCTATTGCATAACTAGTTG
>JANOKK010000160.1:0-1134 GCA_031419255.1 Betaproteobacteria bacterium | reverse complement strand
CCCGCCGTTTTTTCGCGCGCTCATTCACTATGCGCAGGATGGATCGTACTCATGGCATTGCCCCGGTCATTCGGGTGGCGTGGCGTTTCTGAAGTCACCCGTCGGACAAATGTTTCACCAGTTCTTCGGCGAGAACATGTTGCGCGCCGACGTCTGCAATGCGGTCGATGAATTGGGGCAATTGCTCGATCACACCGGCCCGGTGGCGGCCTCTGAGCGCAACGCCGCGCGCATATTCAATGCTGATCACTGTTTCTTCGTCACCAACGGCACCTCGACCTCCAACAAGATGGTGTGGCACGCCAACGTCGCCCCCGGCGATATCGTGGTGGTGGACCGCAATTGTCACGTGTCTATCCTGCACGCCATCATGATGACCGGTGCCAATCCGGTGTTCCTGATGCCGACGCGCAATCACCTCGGCATCATCGGCCCGATCCCGCTCGATGAATTCCGGCCGGAAAATATCCGCAAGAAGATCGAGGCCAACCCGTTCATCAAGGACAAGAAGGCCAAGCCGCGCATCCTCACCATCACCCAATCGACCTATGACGGCGTGCTCTATAACGTGGAAATGCTGAAGCAGCTGCTCGACGGCAATATCGACAACCTGCATTTCGACGAAGCCTGGCTGCCGCACGCGACCTTCCATGATTTTTACCAGGACATGCACGCCATCGGCAAGGACCGGCCGCGTCCGAAGGAAGCGATGATTTACGCGACGCACTCGACGCACAAGCTGCTGGCGGGAATCTCGCAGGCCTCGCAGATCGTGGTGCGCGAATCGGAAACGCGCAAACTCGACCGGCATATTTTCAACGAGGCGTACCTGATGCATACGTCCACCTCGCCACAGTACGCCATCATCGCCAGTTGCGATGTGGCGGCAGCGATGATGGAGCCACCCGGCGGCACCGCACTGGTGGAAGAATCGATTGCCGAGGCACTGGATTTTCGCCGCGCGATGCGCAAGATCGATGACGAATGGGGCAAGGATTGGTGGTTCAAGGTGTGGGGACCGGAGAAGTTGGCCGATGACGGTATTGGCTCGCGCGAAGACTGGGTGTTGAAGGCCAACGAGAAGTGGCACGGCTTCGGCAATCTGGCACCTGGTTTCAACATGCTGGATCCGAT
>JANOKK010000159.1:0-1036 GCA_031419255.1 Betaproteobacteria bacterium | reverse complement strand
CGCGGCATTTTTTTCTCGCGATTGGCGACTTCCGTGAGCGGTGCGGGGATGATTTCCCATTTATACGGTTTGCTGCTGAGTCGCTTCACGGCCGGCATCACGCCATTCATGCCTTTGACGGCGTATTCGACGGCGGCCTTGCCCAAGGCATAGCACTGCTCGACATCCGTCTTGGACGCCACATGACGCGCAGCGCGTTGCAAATAATCGGCCACTGCCCAGTGATATTTGAGTTTCAATTCCTGTTTGACGAGATTCGCAATCACCGGCGCGACACCGCCTAATTGCGCATGGCCGAACGCATCGACCAAACCTGACTCCGCGACAAATTTTCCGTCGGCATTGTGCAGACCTTCGGATACGCCGACCGCGCAGTAGCCGTATTTCTTGACGGTGGCGTCAACCTTTGCAAGAAACGCCTTGGGGTCGAACACGATTTCGGGGAACAGCAAAATTTGTGGCGCATCGCCCTGCTTTTCCGCCGCCAACCCGCACGCCGCCGTGATCCAGCCAGCGTGGCGGCCCATCACTTCGAGCACGAATACTTTGGTCGATGTTTTGGCCATCGAGGCGACATCGAGCCCCGCCTCACGCATCGACACCGCCACGTATTTCGCGACCGAGCCGAAGCCGGGTGAACAATCGGTGATCGGCAAATCGTTGTCCACGGTTTTCGGTACATGTACGGCGATCAGCGGATAGCCCATCGACTCGGACAACTGGGAAATTTTCAAACAGGTGTCGGCCGAATCGCCGCCGCCGTTGTAGAAAAAATAGCCGATGTCATGCGCTTTGAAGACCTCGATCAGGCGTTCATATTCACGCCGATTATGTTCGAGCGATTTCAATTTGTAGCGGCACGATCCGAATGCACCCGCCGGCGTGTGCCCGAGCGCCTTGATATTGGCGATCGGCTCTTTCGAGGTGTCGATCAAGTCTTCGGTGAGCGCGCCAATAATGCCATTGCGGCCCGCGTAAACCTTGCCGAACTTTTTTGGATATTTGCGGCAAGTTTCGATCACCGCCTGCGCGGAGA
>JANOKK010000158.1:0-17910 GCA_031419255.1 Betaproteobacteria bacterium | reverse complement strand
AATATGAGAAACTCCAGCACTGGCGCGCCTTTCAGAGCGTTTATGGCTGAAAACACCCGCCAAATGGCGTTCTAGCTATCTTGGCCAATCGCGATCCCGTCGCAATGCTGTTCGCTTAAGCCCCGTTCGCCCTGAGGTATCGAAGGGCATATGTGCAAGCAGCCCTTCGATACCTCAGGGCGAACGGATCATTTGTGACTAACCGAACAGGATTGGATTCCGGCATTCGCGATTGGCCAAGATAGCTAGAACGCCATTTGGCGGGTGTTTTCAGCCATAAACGCTCTGAAAGGCGCGCCAGTGCTGGAGTTTCTCATATTTCAGCGGAACGATTGCCCGCCACCCGAGAACGCGATTGTGACGTCAAACGTGTGCGCGCCGACGAAGTCATCGCTATCATTAAACCGAGCCAATTTTTCAATTACCGCAAGAGGCATCAGATGAAGTTGTACCTGTGGGCCAAATTTTTCAATCTCATTTGCGTTGCCTCATTGGTCGGCTGCGCGCTGGTGCCCACGCCGTTGATCGCGGTTCGCGATAACGGCGCGACGCGGCCGGAATCGGCAATTGTGCAGCGTCTTCCCACCAAAATTTACGGCGTGTTGCAGGAACTCGGCAGTGCCGATGCGGTGCCGGATGTGGCGCTGATGGTCGAATATCAAACACAGCGCAAACTGCAGCGCCGTGCGGAGGCAAGCGCTCAGCAGGCGGCATCGCAATGGACTTCACTTGGGCCGGGCAACAATCTGGGCCGTGTAATCGATATCGCGTTTCATCCGCAAAACAGCAACATCATTTATATCGCCTCGCCGGGTGGCGGTGTATACAAATCCACCGACGGTGGCGGCTCGTGGACGTGGCTTTCGGGGCTTCCCTATCAAGCGGTGAATTCCATTGCGATCGATGCGTTGAATCCCAACGTGATTTATTTCGCGACCGGCCATTTCCAGGGCGGAGGTTCCGATTTTCTGTCGATGGGCGTTTACAAGACCACCGATGGCGGGGCCAGTTTCACCTTGCTTCCTTCCACGGTGCCATCGACCACCAATACCGATTGGTTGCGGGTGACGCGTGTGCTCACCCACCCCACCACGCCGAATCTGGTATTCGCCGGTGCGACCAGTGGATTTTTTCTCAGCAGCGACGGCGGCGCAACCTGGACCAAACCCTCCAGCGCTTCGACCTACGATATTGCGATTGATCCCAACGATCCAACAAAAATGATTCGCGGCCGCTACGATGCCGGTGTCTCGGTTTCGACCAATTCAGGCGCCTCCTGGACACTGGTACAGATCGTTCCTTCCAGCACCACCGCGAATATTCATACGCGCGTGAAGTATGCGAAATCGTCGCCGAACGTGCTGTACGCGTCGGTCAACCGGAATTCCGGTGAGGTGCATCGGTCCGATGATGGCGGCGTGACTTGGGGGCAAGTGGCCACACCGGAGCACAACGGCACGCAAGGATTTCACACCAATCAGTTGTGGGTGAGCCCGGTGGATGCGAATCATCTTATTGTGGGGGGCGTTGATTTGTATAAGTCGCTCGACGGCGGCATGACCTTCACGAAAATCTCCAACTGGCAACAAAATTCAGCCCAGACCAGTTTGGGACTCTCGCCGGGCACGCCGCATGCGGATCACAATGCGATCGCATCGCCACCGAACTACAGCGAGGCCAATGGGTTGCTGCTGGTCGGCACCGATGGCGGCTTGTTTGCCACCGCCAACGCGCGCAGCGTCGCCGAATTGTCGGGATGGAGCAAATCGAATGGCAATCTTTCACTGAGCCAGTTTGTCGGTGCTGCCGGAAGGCGCGTGAATGGAGTGGACACCCTCGTCGGCGGGTTGCAGGACAACGGCACAGTGCGCCATGCGTTCGCGCAACAATGGAACCGCTTCGCCGCCGGCGACGGTGGCCACATCGCTATCGACGCGAGCGACGGCGCGATCTTCGGCTCGTATCAAAATGGGCGAGTGCATCGCTGCATCGATTGCAATTCGGCACAAACCATTTGTACCGGCATCACCGAAGTCGATCCCGATAGTTGCGGCTCATCCAATACGTTGAAGGTAAATTTTTATGCGCCGCTGGAGCTCGATTCGAGCGTTTCAAGCCGTCTCTACCTTGGAGCGAATTCACTCTGGGTTTCGACCAATCCCAAATCGACGCCGGTAAGCTGGTCGGTGGTAAAAGCACCGGTGACGGGCGTCACCAGCGGCACCTCAACATCAAATTACATCAACGCGATTTCAATTCACCGCAATGATTCGAATATCGTCGTCGTCGGGCATAACGATGGACAAGTGTTCCGTACCAAAAATATGCTTTCTGCTACCCCCACCTGGGCTGCCATTAATGGCGCGCTGCCCAGCCGGTTGGTGGGGGCGGTGTTGGTTGACCCGGTCGATTCGGAGCGCATTTACGTTGGCCTCTCCGGATACTTTGCCGACAACCTTTGGCGAACCGACAACGGCGGAGTGAGCTGGAAAAATATTTCGACCGGTTTGCCGCCAGGCACGATCTACACGATTACCCGCCATCCGCTCGTCAAGGACAAACTCTACGTCGGCACCATCTGGGGCAGCTACGGCAGCGACAACGCCGGCGACACCTGGCCCTCCGCCAATGACGGCCCCTTCGGCACGCAAATCCGCAAACTCTTCTGGCTGGGTAACGATACGTTGGTTGCAGCAACTTATGGTGCCGGACTCGTGAAAGCGACGGTTACCGCGGCCGCCAGTGGCCCCGCTAATTACAGCGACATGTGGTGGGCTGGATCAACTGAGAATGGCTGGGGCATGTCGATACAGCAGCATGGCAACACGCAGTTCAACGCGATTTATGTCTACGACGCTGCCGGAAAACCGGTTTGGTACGTGATGCCGGGCGGGCAGTGGAATGCCGATTTCACGCGCTATACCGGAGCGATCTACCAACCAACGTCGGCACCGCTTAACAACTACACGCCAGCGCAATTCGTGGCGGGGAATGCGGTCGGTAATATCACGCTCACTTTCGCCAGCAACTCAAACGCGACAATGCAATACACGATCAACGGTGTCAGCGGCCAGAAGTCGATACTGCGTCAGGTGTTTGGCAGCGGCACCTCGCCATTGACCGTCGGCGACATGTGGTGGGGCGGCACCGCGCAAGATGGTTGGGGCCTCAATATCGTCCAGCAGGCGGGCATCCTGTTTGGCGTCTGGTATACCTACGGCACGGATGGAAAAACCTCGTGGTATGTCCTGCCCAACGGCACCTGGAACGGAACAACATACTCCGGCACGTTCTACAGCACCACGGGATCACCGTGGTTGGGTGTTAGCTACAATCCCGCGCAACTTGTGGCTGCGGCCATGGGCACCATGAGTCTCAATTTCAGCAACGCCAACAGCGCGAGCTTCAGCTACAACTTCACGGCTGGGCCGTTCGCGGGCACGTCACAAAGCAAGGCGATCGTTCGGCAGCAATACTGATGCGCAGGCAGGGACTCATACTGGCGTTGCTCGCATGCATCGTGATTGGTCCCACGGCGGCGATCGCGCAGGGGCCGGCACCGTCGATCGTTGAATCCGCACCGGTAACACCAACTCGCCCGAAAATCGCGCTGGTACTTTCCGGTGGCGGCGCACGTGGCTTCGCTCATATTGGTGCGTTAAAGGTTTTGCGCGAGTTGAACGTGCCGATCGATATGGTGGTCGGCACCAGCATGGGTGCGGTGGTCGGCGGTGCCTTCGCGGCGGGCTATCCGATCGAGAAGCTGGAAGCGATGATCAAGGAGACCTCATGGGACGATGTCTTCACCACCAAAGCGCCGCGGCAGGATCTGGATTTTCGCCGCAAAGATGAAGACAACAAAACCATCAGCCGGTTTTCATTCGGCCTCACCCGCGAAGGTCTGGTGTTTCCGCGCGCAACGTTTTCAAGCCATGTGCTCGAAGAAGTGTTGCGGCGCATCGCCGCACCGTCGTTGGAAGTCGATCATCTCGATCATCTCGCGCTGCCGTTTCGCAGTGTCGCCACGGATTTGTACACCGGTGAATTTGTGGTGCTGGAACGCACCAGCCTCTTCAACGCAATGCGCGCATCGATGTCGATTCCCGGCGCCTTCGCGCCATTGCAATTGGGCGAAGCGCTGCTGGTCGATGGCGGCCTCGCGCGCAACTTGCCGATCGATGTCGCGCGCAAGATGGGTGCCGAAATCATCATCGCCGTGAATGTCGGCACGCCGTTGATGCCGCCGGATAAGCTCAATAGCGCGCTCGATATCGCGCAGCAGATGATTAATATTCTGACCGAGCAGAACGTCAAACAATCGCTGTCGGAACTGACGCCGCGCGACATATTGATCTCGCCAAGATTGACGGAATTGACGTTTACCGATTTTGCCAACGGCACGGAAATTGTTGCGCGCGGCGAGATGGCGGCGCGGGAGAAATCCGCACGCCTGAAAGCGCTGGCGCTGCCAAGGGATGATTACGCGGCAAAAGAAGCATTACGGACGGCGCGGCTTTCACTACCGCGCGAAGTAAAAATCGTCGATATCAGAGTGCAAGGGGCCGAGCGCTCCAATCCTGTCGTGCTGAAACATGCGCTCGGCATCAACACCGGCGAAGCAATTGAAGACAATGAGCTTGCCTCGCGCATCCGCAAGCTGGGCGCGGGCGGCGAATTCGAGCGTATCAATTTCCGATTGCTCGGCACCGGGGTCGAGCGGGTGCTGGTGGTGCAGCCCACGGAAGCATCATGGGGTGGCAACACGTTGCGCTTTGGTGTGCGCCTGCAAAGTGATTTCAAGAACAGCAACCAATTCGATTTGCTGGCGGCGCACACGTTGACATGGGTGAATTCGTACGCCGGCGAATGGCGAAACATCATGCAGATCGGCGGCACAAGACGCTTTGAAAGCGAGTTCTACCAACCGGTCACGCGCAATCAGGATTGGTTTGCAGCGGCCGCATATGGTTATCGTGCCAGTGACAGCGATATTTTTGACCGCGAACGTCGTGTCGCGCGCCTCGCGTTTTCGGATAAGAAAGTCGGTCTGTATGTTGGTCGGCAATTGGGCCTGATCGGTGAATTTCGAGTAGGTCGAACCAGCACGCTAACCTCGGCCGAGGCACTGATTTCGCAAGATCCGGCAACTCCCGTGTCGCAGCGCATCGTTGCCGACGAAGCGCAGTTGCGTATCGATACGTTTGACAGCGCCAATTTTCCGCGCCACGGATACTCGTTGGCGGCGTTCTGGCAACGGGCACGTGATTACCGCGAACTGGAATTTTCTCGCACGCAACGTGCACTGGCCGGTGGTTGGGCATTGAGCAGTGGACCTTATACGCTACTGTCGGTTGCCCAGTTCAGCGAAGCCAATCGCGGCAACGTAGGCGCACTCGGTGGTTTCCTGAGTTTGTCGGGCACGCCGGTGGGCTCGTTGGCGGGTGCCAAAACGCTGTTTGGCCGCATGGTCGGCTTTCGACACATCGGTCAGTTGCCCGGGGCGCTGGGTGGATCCATTTACGCAGGTGCTTCACTGGAATTGGCCGGCGCGTTTGCCACCAATGAAAGTATTAGCGTTGTCGGCATGAAGCGCGCGGGCGCATTGATTCTGGGTGCGGAAACCATCGTCGGGCCAGTCTATTTCGGCGTCGGCAAAACGCTGCATGGAAGCTCGGCCGTGTATTTGTTTGTCGGGCAGCCGTGATCGGTGCAGCGTGAAATTGGCGCGTGGCACTGCACATTTGAAATGATAGTGGAATTACTTCAGCAACCCAGTCTTATCGCAGCGCAGTTTCGATCCCGTCAGGATGCACGTGGTTTGGAGAACGCCGCGTTTGTCATATGCGCCGATGCGCCATGTTGTCGTTTCCTTGTCCATGACGAGAAAACCGAACTCATTGCTGTGGGTAATGCTTTCCAATGTGACGCCTTCGGCAGGCCCGACGTGCAACGGAAACGGATCGGGCAGATTGACGTAAGTTTCGTCGCCGCCGACGCCAGAGACAATCGTCGCCGGATGATTCGACGAAAAATTAAGTGCCTCGAACAGATGAACGTGGCCATGCAATGCGAGAGTCACGCTCGACGGGTAGTAAGTCAGCGGATGCAATGTCTTCAACACCGAGACCATCGCCGGCGCACCTTCACCGATACCAGACGCGCGATCCGACGCGTAACCGAGAATCGGATGATGGTTGATAAAAATGCTGTTCACACCGGGCTTGGCGGCAAGTTGATCGACCTGTTCAAATTGGCGTCGGTATTCTTTGAAGGCGAAGGCGTCGCGCGCCCTTGCGGGATTGAGTGGCGCATTGCCAGCGTGAGCGGAATCAAAGACGATCAATTGCAGATCGCGGGCAATGGGAACCGCATAGGGCGACGTAAAATTTCCGGTCTGGTCATCCTTGGCGTCATCGCAACTGCGCGCTTTTTCAAAAGGGTGCGGATCCAGAAATCGAAACCAGCCTTGCCCCGCACGCCGGCATTCTTCATGATTGCCGCGTGCGACCACCCAGGGCGCCGCCGCCAATAGTTTGGCGGCAGGTTCAAATAAGTCGGCGCGCCACGTGTCCCAGCCGTAACCCCATGGGCTGCCCCGACAACCTGCGACGTTCGGCGGACATTCATTTTCGCGATAGTGAAAGTCCCCCATATGCAGCACCAGATCTGGCGACATCGCGGCTGCCGAATTGGCGAGGGTACGAAACGGCCACTCGGACTCATCGTTGCATGCCTGCCACGCGTTGTCGGCCACTTTCATTCGACATCCGGTATCGCCCAGCACCACGATGCGTCGTGGCTCGGCTTTGGGCAAACGCAATTCGACGCCGTCAACGTTTGCGTTAGCAGCGCCTGCAGGAAGTGGAAAGTCGCACGTCAGCACTGGAAATGCAGATGGTTTGGAATGCGAGGCGACGCTCGCGGTAGGTCGCTTCGCAATCGTCCCCGCCAGTGCGCGAACGGCCATTCGATGGGTCGCTCCATCGATTGCGATGGTAGGACATTCGGCGTCACGCGAGGCTTGCGATGCCGCAACAATTACACGCGCCGATGCGGCACCGTTTTCACCCAGGATGACAAACGCCGCTTGAATACGGCTTTGCGGCACGATACTCGAATCGTTTGGCGATGCGGTCGACTGCGTCGGACTCAATTCGACCGCAGCGCAGCCGGCGAGCAACATTGCCGTACCCACCCAAAAACAATACGTCAAACGGCGACAGGGATCGTATTGCGGGTGACAGAGCATGCGCATGGAAATATTCAGTAAACCGACATGGTACCGAAAATCCGCCGCGATTCGATGTGTGCGAAATCGGTGCTGCAAATGCGTGTTTGTGTTGTCTCAGCGCAAATCCGAATCTGCTGGGCGGTGCAATCATTGCGTTCACGCTGCACGCGCAAAGGAACGATCGAAGTGAAAATTCCACAGTTCGTCGACGTTGCCCGTACACTCCTCAATTGGATTTGAAATTCCCGGGGGAATTATCATGAGCGATGGATCATATTGCGTTGTCTTCAAGTCAGACATGGACGCGGCGTACCACCAATTGCTGGAAGGCTATTTGCAGACGGTACCCTCGACTGCGCCGGTGCCATTGCTCTGCGCGTTTTGTTCATCCGTGGTCGCCGCCGAACCGTTTGTGCTTCTGCGCCTCACGCAGGCGTCCGATCCGGGGCACATCTGGAGTGTACAAATTCCGTCGTCGTTGCTGGTCGCGATCATCGACCAAAGCGAAGCGATGAACCCGATCGGCTTTCAGGCGAAGGTCGATCTGCTCGCCTAAAGCGACTATTTGCCGAACAGGGTTTTGCGGCGTGCGAGACTCTCGGTCGGCCAGATTTCGTCGGCGCGGTAGTATTCGGCGAATGCGGGTGTTCCCGGCGGCAACACCACCCATGGCTGCTTGGTTGAGGTGAATATGTGAATGTCCGGTGGCAGTCTATCGGGCAAATCCAGCGTGCCGATGCGCACGAACCGGAGTTTGTCGCCACCGCCTGCGTAGTTGCTCCGCAGCGCAATTCGGCACTGTGGGCAACGCGAAATTTTCTGGCCTTTGCCGCTGTTCGAAGGCGTATCGACGACTTCGGCTTCGCCTTTTAGCACCAACACTCGATCAGCCTCGATCATCGCATTGAGTGCGAAGGACGCGCCGGATTCGCGCTGACACCATCGGCAATGGCAGCAATGCACGATCAGCGGTTTGGTGATCAAACGATAACGAACTCCACCGCAATCGCATCCACCGCCGAGTGGAAAATCGGGGTCAGTTTTCATTTGTCGAATCTCCTATGCGTGCGCCTCGCACCCAAGGACGCGATCGTCCGGCCTATTTCAGTGGTACCAACTGTGGGAGTATTTCACCCGCCATACCGCGCAATGAAATTTGCGCCGCCGCCGTCAACGGCGTCAACTCGGGATTGACTTCAATCACCATCGCCCCTGCCTGACGCGCGACAAACGGCAAAGATGCCGCCGGCTCGACCAGAGAGGACGTGCCGATCGACAGAAATACATCGCAATGGCTCGCGGCCGCCGTTGCGTTTTCGATCGCCTCTTCGGGTAACGGCTCGCCGAACCAAACCACATCGGGCCGCAGCATCGAGCCACACACCGCGCAACGTGGTGGCATCTCGCCAACATCTTCCCAAGTCACGGCCATGTGGTGATGATCAAAGCATTTCACGCGCCGAATATTGCCGTGCAATTCGATCACATTGCGGTTCCCCGCCGCCTGATGAAGTCCATCGACGTTCTGGGTGACAAGTGTGAAATTGGCGTCGCGCGCAATGCATTTACGTTCAATTTTCATCAGCGCAGCGTGGCCCGCATTCGGTCGTGCTTCCGCGACTTTGTTGCGTCGCCACGCATACCAATCCCAAACGAGGGTTGGGTTGGCGCGAAACGCTTCGGGCGTTGCCAATTCCTCGGGCTTGAATTTCTGCCAGAGACCGGTGAGGGCGTCGCGGAAGGTCGGAATTCCGGATTCAGCCGAGATTCCCGCACCGGTGAGGACGGCAATCGAAGTGGCGCGCGAAATGGCTTCGCGGGCGAGGGAAATGTGGTCGTTGGGCATGTGCGCAATCATGCCATGTCGCCCGCCTGTCTGCCATGTGACGACATTTCAGCAGGCAGGCAATTCACACAAAGAACCGATGCGCAACACTGGCGTGCATAATGCGAATTGCTCATCCTCAATTGAATGAATTGCCCAAGGGAGATTTTATGAATCGCGTTGCCAACCGCTTGTTCGCTGTAGTCCTTTCGCTATTGGTGGTTGCATGCGGAACCGTGCCGCCCGCCGAGACGATCGGCCCAAACAATCCGCTGGCAATGGCCGCGATCCGCGCAGCCTATGTAAAGGCGGGGCAACAGAAGTCATTTCGGGCGCGCATGGTCAGTGAAAGCGGCGGGAAGATTTCCGAGAGTTCGATTGAATTTGCGGCACCCGGCAGCATCCGGATGGTGATGAAGACCGAGAACATGGAACAAATCATGATCAATGGCGCGCACTATATGAAAGCAGAGGGTCGATGGACGAGATTGCCGATTTCGACCGGCAATCTGATCGAGCAATTCCGCAAAGATCCTGCCATGATCGACGCATTCGAGCGCACCATCAGCGGCGCACAAGTCGTCGGATCTGAGGCGGTGAACGGCAAACCAGCAACCGCCTATCGATACTACCAGTCGGCCTCGATCGGAGGCGGCCTTGCCTCAAGCACCGGCTGGGCGAAATTGTGGGTGGGGGCAAATGGCCTGCCGATGAAAATCGAGTCGGATGCAGTGGGCCGCGTGTTGGGCTTCGGTAGCCAGTCGAAGTCCACAATCACCTATGAAGACTTTGGCGGGACGGTTCGTATCGTGGCGCCGATTTGAATCGGCGGCCGCGAAGCAATTATTAGTTTGGCGATTGAACTACTTAAAACCATTCCTTTCCCCGCGTCGATAAAGGACGCGAGGAAAGGAAATCAGTGAGTCTTGTTCAACATGTTTTATCGGCGCATCAACGGCAGTGCCTGCATGTTGAAATCGTGACTTACACGCCGAGTGAATCCAAAGCACCATGCTGGCCGCAACGATGCAACCCAACTCAACGAAAGGCATTGCATGTCAAGCCGCACACTGAACCTCGACGACAAGCTATACCAATACATCCTCGCCAATTCGATCCGCGAACATCCCGCGCAAATCGCGCTGCGCGAAGCCACCCGCGCGCATCCGCACGCGGGCATGCAAATTTCGCCCGAGCAAGGGCAATTCATGGCGCTGCTGATCAAAATGCTCGGTGCGCGCCGCACCATTGAGGTTGGCGTGTTTACCGGCTATAGCGCGCTTACGGTGGCGCTTGCGTTGCCGGTTGAGGGCAAGGTGCTCGCTTGCGATATCAGCGACGAATACACCCGCATCGGCAAACCGTTCTGGGTGCTGGCGGGTGTTGCGGGCAAGATTGAATTGTGCCTCGCGCCGGCGCTGCAAACACTCGATGCGCGAATTGCCGCGGGCGAAGCGGGTCAATATGATTTCGCATTCATTGATGCCGACAAATCGGGCTACGACGCGTATTACGAACGCTGCCTTACACTCGTGCGCGCTGGCGGCCTCATCGCCATCGACAATACGTTGTGGAGTGGCAAAGTCGCCGCACCCGCAGAGAACGACGATGCCGACACGAAGGCTCTGCAAGCCTTGAATGTCAAACTTCACCGCGACCAGCGGATCGACGTTTCGTTATTGCCCATCGGCGATGGGCTGACGTTGGCCCGCAAGCGCGGATGACCGGCACCGTATTTGATGTACTGGTCATTGGCACGGCGTTCATGCGCATCGCGGGAGGCCAAGCAGCAATAGTCGCCACATGAAATGGCGGTCAATGTCCCAATGGTGTCATTGACGGTGCGTGCGAGGAATTGGCGAAGACGAAAGTGGTAGCCAATGATGTAGAACGATCACTGGCGCGGCGTTTAGACCGAAAAGCCTTGAAACGCCGCGCCAGTGCTGGTGTCTACTCCCGAAAATCCGGCCAGCGCGTAAACGCGATAAACGTCTCGCCGCCTTCCACCATCGTCGCATTCACGTACTTCACATTTGCACCTGGCGGGCCGTTATGGCACCACGCGACAACGCGTTCGACATCGCTCTCGAGGCCCTGCAATATCGCTTCGACATTGCCATCGTCGCGATTGCGTACCCAACCGTTTACCTCCAACGCCTGTGCCACTGCACGCAACGATTCGCGAAATCCCACGCCTTGCACGCGGCCGGTGATCTCAAGCCTGACGGTGATGATGCCTTCGCTCATTCGTCGTGCGACACTTTCTTGCTGCGGATCGATTTGACGGTGGCGCGGGTTTTTTTGGCTTCGATTCGCCGCTCTTTCGAGGCGCGCGTCGGTTTGGTGGCGTGACGTTTTTTTGGCACGTGGTTCAATTTCACGAGGCGTTCGATCAATCGCTCAAAGGCGATCTCCTTGTTGCGAAACTGCGAAGGCGAATCCTGCGCAATCACCACCACGCCTGAGGGCATATGCGTGAGACGGATCGCCGAATTGGTTTTGTTGACGTGCTGACCGCCCGGGCCTGAGGCGCGATAAGTGTCGATGCCGACTTCGCGTTCGAGTGTTTCGCGATCGATCGAATAGGGAGGAAGGGTGAGGGGAATCAAGCGTGCCATGGGCGAATTGTAATGGGCACGGCGCGCGCTTGCGTGGACTCAACGGAAAATACCGCGACAAGCCGCATCAGTGGGATTCAGCAGGCAATAAAGCACAAGTTCAAATGGTGGATCGAAAACACGACCGGTGCTTTTGGTCACGCCGGGGGTGGCGCAGGCGCTCGCAAGGAGAATATAAATGAGTGAGAATGAAATCCGAAAGCCCGCATTCAAATGGTGGCATTTCAATTTCACTTTGAACCGCCCCATTGCGGCAGCGCGCCACGTTTCCAATATGCGCCTGAATTGCCTGGGAACAAAACCAGTGTCATCCCCGGACGCGATCCGGGGATGACACATCGAATTTTGATCGTCGTGCATGTTGAGGCAGGCGCACAGAATAAGAATCTCGCGCAGATCAAACGCTATTTGATGCGCATCCCCGGCACCGCTCCCGCATCGGGCGCGAGCAAATAAATACCGGTACCATCGCCGGCAGCCAACACCATGCCTTGCGATTCGCCGAAGCGCATTTTGCGAGGTGCCAGGTTTGCAACCATCACCGTCAGGCGTCCAACCAGATCTTTCGGGTTGTATGCCGAGCGAATGCCAGCGAACACGGTGCGCGTCTCAATACCCAAATCGAGCGTGAGTTTCAACAATTTGTCGGCTTCCACCACCAGTTCCGCATCGAGAATTTTGGCGATGCGCAACTCGAGGCGACCGAAATCATCGATCGAAATGGTTTCCGATATCGGTTGCACGATGATCGGCTTGGGCGGCTCGACCGGTTGCAACGCGAATTCGGTGCTGGCGGGTGCTTCGCCATTTGCCGCTTTGCTTTCTACCTTTTCCGCCTTGGCGGGCTTTGCTTCGGCAACGTCTTTTGGCGGCTCCATCAGCGCATCGATTTGTTTTGGATCGACGCGGCCCATCAGATGTTTGTACGCGTTGATCGCGTGACCTTCCTTTAGCGGCTTCGCGGTAGATTTCCAGTCGCGCGCGTCGAAATTGAACATCTCGCCGGCTTTCGCGGCAAGTTCCGGCAGTACCGGTGCCAGATACACGGTGAGATCACGGAACATTGCCACCGCTGTTGAGCATACAGTCAGCAATTCGGCATCCTTGCCCTCTTGCTTCGCGAGTTCCCACGGCTTGTTTGTATCCACAAATTGATTCGCCAAATCGGCCAGTGCCATAATTTTGCGGATCGCTTTGCCGAATTCACGGCCGTCGTAATAACCGGCTATTTCTTCCGCCGCGCCAGAGAATTCGGCGGCAATTTCTTTCGGCAACTGCGGCTTGCCCAATTTTCCGTCGAACTTCTTACTGATAAAACCTGCCGCGCGGCTCGCGATATTCACATACTTGCCGATGAGATCGCCGTTGACGCGCGTAAGGAAATCATCGGGGTTGAATTCGATATCCTCGACCTTGTCGTTCAATTTTGCGGCAATGTAGTAACGCAGCCACTCGGGATTCAAGCCGACATCGATGTACTTGGTCGGGCCGAAACCGATGCCGCGCGATTTCGACATCTTCTCGCCGGTGATCTGGATGAAGCCGTGTACGAACACATTGTTCGGCGTTTTCAATCCCGCAAAGTGCAACATCGCCGGCCAGAACAAGGTGTGAAAGTAAACAATGTCCTTGCCGATGAAATGATATTGCTCGACCTTGTCGTCAGCCATAAATTCATCGAACGATTTCTTCTCGCCGTTGGCTTTCGCCCTGCCGGAATCGAAATACGCTTTCAGGCTCGCGAGATAGCCGACCGGCGCATCGAGCCAGACGTAGAAATATTTTCCGGGCGCGTCGGGGATTTCAATGCCAAAGTAGGGCGAATCGCGAGAGATATCCCAGTCGTTGAAGTTTTTTCCACCGTCGCCCAACCACTCGGCGAGTTTGTTGACCACTTCCGATTGCAGCGGCGTTCTTTGCGTCCATTCCTGCAATAACTTAACGCATTTCTTGTCGGAGAGCTTGAAGAATTTGTGATCGGATTTCTTCAAGACCGGCTTGGCGCCGGTGATCGTTGAAAACGGATTCTTCAGATCGGTTGGCGCATATACGGCACCACAGTTCTCGCAGGCGTCACCGTATTGATCCTTGGTGCCGCACTTCGGGCACTCGCCCTTGATAAAGCGATCCGGTAAAAACATGCCTTTGACGGGGTCGAAAAACTGTTCGACCTCGCGCGTGACAATCAATTTCGCGGCTTTGAGTTTCTTGTAAATACCTTGCGAAAGTTCGACGTTCTCAGGCGAATGCGTGGAATGCCAGTGATCGAAACTGATGTGGAATTTCGGCCAGTCGGCTTTGTGTTCGTCACTGATTTTCTCGATCAGTTGCTCGGGCGTCACACCTAATTTTTCGGCGTTGAGCATGATCGCCGCGCCGTGGGTGTCGTCCGCGCAGACAAAATGCACCTCGTGGCCCTGCATGCGTTGGAACCGCACCCAGATATCCGCCTGGATGTATTCCATGATGTGGCCGATGTGGAACGGGCCGTTGGCGTAGGGAAGTGCAGTGGTGACGAAAAGTTTTCGGGGCATCGAGTACTTGATCGCGCGGGTCGGGTCAAATTGAAGCGGGCCGGCGCACAGAAACGGTTTGGGTGGCGTGACTTTTTATATCAATGAATTGTACCAAGTCGGTCGGCCATTTGATACGGCACGGCGGATCAAACTGCTTATCCGATAAAATACCCTCCTAACCGAAATCACAAAGTCCGCCACATGAGTATCACCGTTGAAGTTGTCCAGAATGCGCTGCGCGAATTGATCGATCCCGTCACCGGCCAAAATTATGTCGAAGGCAAATCGGCGAAAAATATCAAGCTCGATGGAGCCGATGTGTCGCTCGAAATCGTGCTTGGGTATCCCGGCAAAAGTGTCACGGAGGCGATTCGCCGGCAGGTGATCGAACGCATGAAAAAAATCGACGGCGTCGGCAACGTGTCGGTGAATGTGTTCTCGAAAATCGTCTCGCACAGCGCGCAGCGCGGCGTGAAACTGGTTCCGGGGATCAAGAACATCATCGCCGTGGCATCGGGCAAAGGTGGTGTGGGCAAGAGCACGACGGCGGTCAATCTCGCCTTGGCATTGGCAGCCGAAGGTGCCTCCGTTGGCATGCTGGATGCCGACATCTACGGCCCTTCGCAGCCGACCATGCTTGGCATCACCGGCAGGCCGTCGTCGAAGGACGGCAAATCGATGGAGCCGCTCGAAGGCCACGGCATTCAGGCGATGAGCGTGGGTTTTTTGATTGACCCGGAAACGCCGATGGTTTGGCGGGGGCCGATGGTCACGCAGGCTCTGGAACAATTGCTCAACGAAACCAAATGGAGCGATCTCGATTACCTCATCGTCGATCTGCCGCCCGGTACCGGCGATATTCAATTGACGCTCGCGCAAAAAGTGCCAGTCACCGGTGCCGTGATCGTGACCACGCCGCAGGATATCGCGCTGCTGGATGCCCGCAAGGGTCTCAAGATGTTCGAGAAAGTCGGCGTGCCGATCATCGGTATTGTCGAGAATATGGCAATGCATGTCTGCACCAACTGCGGCCACATGGAACACATTTTCGGCGCGGGCGGTGGCGGAAAAATGGCCAAGGATTACAACGTCGAATTGCTCGGTTCGCTGCCGCTTGATATCAAGATTCGCGAGATGGCCGACAGCGGCAAACCGACGGTGGTCTCCGACCCCGATGGTCCGATCGCTGGCATCTACAAGGACATCGCCCGCAAGTGCGCAGCCAAGATCGCAAAGCAATCGCAGGATCGATCCAGCGTGTTTCCGAAGATTGTCATTCAAAATAATTGATGTCGATGGATGCGGCCACTGAGCAGGCGACCGAGCAGGCGATTGCCCGCGCCATTGAATTGCGCCTCGAATTGCAGCACACCGAAGCGTTGGCGATCTTGCTCGATCTCTATAATCAGCAGCCCGACAACGCCAAGGTTAATTTTGAGCTCGGCGGCACCTATGATCAGCAAGGCGTTGAGGACGAGGCGATTGCGTTCTATGAACACGCGATCCAGTGCGGATTAGAGGGTACGGATTTACGCGGTGCCTTGTTGGGGTTGGGCAGCTCGTACCGATGCGTAGAGCGTTATGGCGATGCCGCACGCACCTTGCAAAAGGGTGCGACCACATTTCCCGATGCGCGCGAGTTCGATGTTTTTCTCGCACTCACGCGCTACAACATGGGCGAACATGCAGAGGCGATGCGATTGCTGCTGACGCATATTGCGGCGCACACGGCCGATGCGGATACGCAGCGTTATCGCCGCGCGATTTCGTATTACGCGGCGCATCTCGATCCGCCCTACGACGAGTAAGTAAAGATGACCGCGTACTGCGTGGGACAAATCAGTGTAAAGGATGCGGTGGCATGGGAGGCCTACCGAAGTCAGGTGGGTGCGACCATTTCGCGTCACGGAGGCGAGTTGATGTTTCGCGGTGCAGTGACTCAGGTATTGAGCGGTGCGATTGAACATGACCGCGTGGTCGCGATAAGGTTTGAGAGCATCGATGCCGCGAAACAATGGCATGATTCGCCGGAGTATCGGGCGCTGATTCCGATCCGTGAAAAAGGTGCCGACATGACGTTGGTTTTGTATCAAGAATAGCGGGAGCAAAGAAAACGTGAGCATCAAAAGCGATAAATGGATCCGCCGCATGGCGCAGGAACACGGCATGATCGAACCCTTCGAGCCGGGGCAGGTGCGCGAAGCCAATGGCCAACGCATCGTCAGCTACGGTACCTCGAGCTATGGCTACGATATCCGCTGCTCGAATGAATTCAAGCTCTTCACCAACATCAATTCCACCATCGTTGACCCGAAAAATTTCGACGATAAATCGTTCGTGGATATCAAGGCGGATTTCTGCATCATCCCGCCAAACTCGTTCGCGCTCGCGCGCACGGTGGAATATTTCCGCATTCCGCGCAATGTGCTGACGGTGTGTCTTGGCAAATCGACCTACGCCCGCTGCGGCATCATCGTGAACGTGACGCCGTTCGAGCCGGAATGGGAAGGCTTTGTCACGCTGGAGTTTTCCAACACGACACCGCTGCCCGCGAAAATTTACGCCAACGAAGGCATCGCGCAGGTGCTGTTTTTTGAGAGCGATGAAGTGTGCGAGACATCGTACAAGGATCGGGGCGGGAAGTATCAGGGGCAGCAGGGTGTTACGTTGCCGAAAATGTAAATGCCCGTCATTCCAGCGCAGGCGGGAACCCAGTGTCTCAAATGGTTGAATATTCAATGACCGTCCGCTCCCGCTTCGCCCCCAGCCCCACCGGCTACCTCCACATCGGCGGTGCCCGCACCGCGCTCTATGCGTGGGCCTATGCCCGCCGCCATGGCGGCACCTTCATCCTGCGCATCGAAGACACCGATCTCGAACGCTCCACCCCCGAGGCGGTACAAGCGATCATCGACGGCATGAACTGGCTCGGCCTCAATCACGACGAAGGTCCGTTCTATCAAATGCAGCGCATGCCGCGCTACCAAGAAGTGATTGCGCAAATGTTGGTGGCAGGCAGCGCCTACCATTGCTACACCAGCGCAGCCGAACTGGAAGCAATGCGCGTCGCCCAGCGCGCGAGCGGCGAAAAACCGCGCTACGACGGTCGCTGGCGACCCGAAGTGGGAAAGACATTGCCCGTCGCTCCAACTGACATCAAACCCGTTGTGCGCTTCCGAAATCCCCTCGATGGCACGGTGTCGTGGATCGACGCCGTGAAGGGCAAAATCGACATCGCCAACGCCGAACTCGATGACCTCATCATTGCTCGTGCCGATGGCACGCCGACTTACAATTTCTGCGTCTGCGTCGATGATTGGGACATGAAAATCACCCACGTCATTCGCGGCGACGATCACGTCAACAACACGCCGCGCCAGATCAATATTCTCGCCGCACTCGGTGCAGCCATTCCGGTGTACGCGCACCTGTCGATGATCCTCGGTGACGATGGCCAAAAATTGTCCAAGCGCCACGGCGCGGTCTCGGTGATGGACTATCCCGAAAAAGGCTATTTGCGCGAAGCGGTGGTGAATTACCTCGCGCGCCTCGGTTGGTCTCACGGCGATGCCGAAGTCTTTTCCATCGAGCAATTCTGCGAATGGTTCGATCTCGATCACATCACGCCGTCCGCCGCACAATTCAATACCGAAAAATTGAATTGGCTCAATCACGAATACATCAAGAAAACCGAACCTCCCGTGCTGGCGAAATTGTTGA
>JANOKK010000157.1:0-6231 GCA_031419255.1 Betaproteobacteria bacterium | reverse complement strand
CCACTGCCAATGCCGCGCCAGTCAGGGCCATCGAGTATCGGCAACTCATTTGGCTTGACCAACATCGGCGCGACGACCGTGTCCCAATGGCGCTCAACCGCGTTACGCCGATACGCGGCGAAATAAATTTCACCCATCCGCGCATCGAGCGCAACCACCACGTTGCCCGCACCGCAGACCTCCGCCAGCGCCATCTGCGTCGGCACCGGAAACACGCGTTTGCCCGCACCCAAGGCAAGCCCCTGAGTCAAGCCGCAGGCGATGCGCACCCCCGTGAACGAACCCGGTCCCTGACCGAACGCATAGACATCAATGTCATCGGCATTGAGGCTCGCCTCCGCCATCAACTCGCGCATTAAAGGCAGCGCGAGCGCCGAATGCCGCTGTCCGGCATCAACTTCGCGCACGTGCATCGTTGGCCCGCGCAGGATCGCGAGCGAAAGGCGCTCGGTGGAAGTTTCGATGGCGAAGATGGTGGGCAAAAGCATTTTTGTCGTGCAACGCAACGATTGTGTTGTCCAGCATTATCCCGGAATCACGCGCTCGCATTATTATTACGCCAAATTTCAACTTCAATTAACGCTAAATTTTCGGTGTTCAAACACCAATCTGCGATGGCGATCACGCTGCAGCCCACTATCCATGAGGTTCTACGAGCATTCTAGCTTGTTGCTCACGGTGATTCCTGCCGCCACGCGATGCATCAGGTCGTCGGCAATTCCGATCGCATCGCCCACCGCAATCTCGCGCTGGTCGAGCGTGGGTTGCTGCGTTGTTCTTCGCCACCCGGGCGGATGGCGTCGGCTGGCGCGCTTGAGAACAGGCCCGCTGTCAGATACTTCTGAAATGCTTGTTCCACTCGTCGGTCCTCGCCCGAATGGAACGTGAGAATCGCCACGCGTGCGCCTGGGTTCATGCACCATGGCAGCACATCGAGAAATCGATCCAGCACGCCGAATTCATCGTTAACCGCGATTCGCAGCGCCTGAAAAACACGCGCAAGCGTTTTCTTTTGCGCGCTTTCGTCACTCTCGTCTTCCAGTGCCTCACGCACGGCATCGGCCAATTGACGCGTGGTCGCAATTGGCGCAGTGCGGCGTTTGATGGTTTCGGCGATCAAGGTTGCATGTGGCTCGTCGGCATTGGTGGCGAACAATTCTGCCAGCGCAGTCGCGTCGATAGTCTGCAACAACGCGGATGCGGGCGTGCCGCGTGTCGGATTCAAGCGCAGATCGAGCGGCCCATCGTTCTTGTAGGAAAATCCGCGCGCGGGATCGTCGAGCTGCATCGACGAAACACCGAGATCGGCAAGAATGCAATCGAAGCCGCCGCCCGCGTCGGGCAATAATTGTGCGACACCGGCAAAATTCATTTTGCGGATCACCAATACTTCTTCCGTGAATCCCAACGCGCGCAACCGCGCTTCAGTGCGTGGCAATTCGATGGCATCGACATCTACCGCAAACAATCTGCCTCCGGGCAACAGCCTCGGCAGCAGAGCAGCGCTGTGGCCGCCGAATCCCAGCGTGGCATCGAGCGCGATGTCACCGTGTTGCGGATTCAGGATGGTCAGAATTTCATCGACACAAATTGGCCGGTGCATGCCAGCCGGCGTCTGGCCACGCGCGATCACTTTGTCGATGTCGGCCGCATATTGTTGCGGCGTCAACTCCTTATACTTTTCGGCAAACTTTCGCGGGTGCGTGCCGCGATAACGTTTGCGGCGGGCGTGAGGCGGTGGTGCTTCGGTGGACATATTATTGTCTCAACCCAAAAATATCGATACAAGAATAGGCGTCGAACTCGACGGCATTCCAGTACCGCCGCCGGCGATTCAACTCACCCGCGAAGTATATCCATCGGCGCAAACCTTCCGCCCAACACCTTTGCGGAATTACCGCTCCACCATTTGTCGATTACTGTCGCGTACATGCCGCGAAAATCCACCGCGAACGGCAAATTGCCGTTGCCATCGAGTCGATCGAGCGCGGGGGCTTCGCCGTAAATCCCGCCTTTGACCCGCCCGCCAGCAACGAAATGCGCGTTGGCGGTACCGTGATCAGTACCACCACTCTGGTTTTCTTTTGGCCGCCGACCGAATTCGGCGTAGGTCATCATCAGCGTTTCATCCCAGCGGTTCAATTCAACCAATGCCGACTTGAGTGCGGCAACGCCTTCGGCCAGATCCTTAAGCAAATTTGCATGCGTGCCCAGTTGATTGGCATGCGTATCGAACCCACCCAGTGTCAAGCGAATGACGGCAATGCCTGCACGGCTCGCGACCAACTGCCCCGCACTGCGAATTTGATTGCCGAACGGCGTACGTGGAAATTCGGACTTGAAAACGTATTGGGTATTGAGCTTCGCGGCCGCGTGGACGATTTCTCGCTCGACCGACAAAATGTGTTTGAGCGCCGCATTGCGTTGATCCGATGACACTTGCGCCAGTTTCGCATTGCGCAAAAATTGCGCGGTATCGGCCAGCGCAATCGCGCGTACACCCTGCCCCGACAGCGGCCCCATGTCGCTCGATCCCACCACCACGCCATCGGCCGCAAAGCCGCGTGGCGCGGGCATCGCGGCGAAGTTGCGCGCGAGCCAGCCAGCGTCCAGATATTCTTCACTGTTGGAGGCGGTATCCCAAATTTCAATCGAACGAAAATGCGACAGATTGGGATGCGGATAACCAAGGCCTTGCACCACTGCAAGTTCCTTTTTTTCCCACAACGCCATCAAGGGTTGCAGAGATGGATGCAGACCTTCGCGCTCGGAAAGTTGCAACACCTGATCGCGAGCAATGGCAAGACGCGGGCGTAGCGACGCGTAGGCCGGATTCGCGTACGGAATCACCGTATTGAGGCCGTCGTTGGCGCCCTTCAATTCGATCAATATCAGCAAGTTGTTATACGGCGAACCGCCGGTTGCGACGGGCGAGGCAGGAGCCGCCCACGACACGCCCTGCAACGCGCCGGAGACGGCAACTCCCGCGGCACTCAGGCGTCGAATGAAATTTCGGCGATTCATGTTCATGGCCCCAATCACTTGAGTTGATACACCGGGTCGTACACCAATTGCCGTACCCAGTCGGCGGGTTTTTCGCTTTTCGCCGGCGGATTTTGCGGTGCTACGGCCAGCACCAACCGCGTCATGTCGCGCATGCCGTTGACGTTTGCATCGCTCTCACCATTACCCGCGAATTTGCCGGCCCATTTGTCGAGATTCCAGCGGATGCCACCCATCTGCCGCTCCATCTGGCGTTGCTGGCGGGCCTCACGACCGGGCGGTGGATTGTCGCCATTGCGCGCGGCCATGTCGTCCATGTCGCGCAACATCGATTCCATCCGGTCTTCGTTGCGAAACAAACGATCGATCAACTGTTTGCGACCGAGCAAGGTTGCCGAATTGATCCACGCTTCGCCGCCGGGCCAGCCTTTGACGTTGGGCGGCGAAAATACGTTCTGCCCGAGTAGCGCGCTGGCAATCACGAACGGGCGAAGATTCGGTGCGTCGATCTCGAACTGTTTCAACGTACCGATCACGAATTCGACCGGCGATTTGAACAGCGCGGCGCGGTTGTCGGCGGCGTAAAACGCATCCGACGTCAACATTGCGCGCATCAATGTTGCGATGTTGTAGCCACTCGAACGAAAAATTTGCGCGAGGCGATTTACCTCGGCGCTATCGATCGTGGTCGAGACAAATTCCTTCCACAATTTACGTGTGATGAATTGCGCGGTCTCAGGCTTCGCAAGCAGAATGTCGATCACCTGATCGCCGTCAAATCGGCCATTTTTGCCGAGCACCGACTTTTCGCCGTAATCGTGAATCCCGCGCCGGAACATGAATTGCCCGGTATCGCGATCCACGCTCCAGCCGGTGAACGCGCGCGCGGCTTCCTTGATATCGCGCTCAGTGTAATGGCCTTCTCCCAGCGTGAACAGCTCCATGACTTCGCGAGCGAAGTTTTCGTTGGGCGATTCTTTCCGGCTATTGGCGCCGTCGAGATAAATCAACATCGCCGGATCGCGCGACACTTCGCGCAACAGCGTACCGAAATTGCCAAGCGCGTTGCGCCTGAGCATGACGTGTTGCTGATACATGAGCGGCGTGAATCGCACCTTTTGCTGACTGGTGGCAAAGTGGTTGTGCCAGAACAGCGTCATCTTTTCGGTGAGCGGCGAAGGTGTCGTCAGCATTTCGCGGAACCACCACTCGCGCAATTCGAACGCGCGTTCGACATTCTTGCGCTGCTCGGCCTGCCGGTCTTCCTGCGACATATCGCGCAATTTGATCGGCGGAATCGGCGCATCGTGTACCCACATCGGTGGCGTTCGGATCGCGGTCGCCTGAAATGCCTTGAGCAATTGATCGGCTGCATCAGTGCGCGTCAATTTGGCGTAGGCGACGATTTCCGCCTCGGTTGCGGCGAAGCCGGTGCGATTGAGCAGGTGGCGCGCACCCTCCGCGCCGAGCGGCGATTCGCCCGCCAACGCCGGCATGGTTGCGCTCGCGAAGACGAAAGACACTTGCAGGAACTTGCGCGAAAAAGATGCAGTATTCACGGTCACCTCAGGAAGTCATTTTGACGCGAATCGGTCGTTGGCGCCAAGTGTGGCGGCCAGACCGCTGGCCGAAAGCCATTTGCGCGCCGATGCGTCTTGTTTCAATGTTGCGTTCCAGAAAGCAAGCGTGGCGTTTTTGACCACGGCCTGAATCTCACGGTCGCGCGCGGTCTCGGAGCGTCGCCCCTCGATCATGTGCCCGCCAAACACCATATGATCACCGCCATCAAACACCAGCAGATACTTGCCGCCGGCAGGCATGTTTTCATGCGGCAATATTCGATCCTGATAGCGAGTGCCGTCACCGAGAATGCTGCCATCCTCTGTACCGGTGATGGAAAAAAACGGCACGCGGATATCGCCGAACTGACGCGATAGATTATTCTTGTTGCGCGCGTTCGGACTAAACGCGATCGCCGCAACAATCCGCGTGTCGAGGCCTGCTTGCCCCGCAAGGCTCGGCGATTTCTGGCCGGATACCGCGAACGTGGTTTGCGCGCCGAACGAATGGCCGGACATACCAATGCGCGTTGAATCTGCCCGGTCAAACGCCGCGTCACCAGCGGTCGCGCGGCGGGTGACTTCGTCAATCACAAAACGAACATCGCCGACGCGATAGCCCAAATTCTTCATGGTCATGCCTGCCTTGAGGCCGGCCTCGCGCTCTTTCATTGCGCGGTCTTTCCAGAGCGAATCGTCGCTGCCGATGTGTTGCATGGCGACAACCACATAGCCGTGACTTGCCCAATGTTCTGCCCAATGCTTGCCGCCGGCGCGACTGCCACCAAGTCCGTGGGAAAAGAGAATCACCGGGTAACGTGCGTCCTTGGGCGCTTCTGCGGCAACCGGCGTGTAGATTCGCACCGGCACATCGCGATTACGGACGTCGTCGCGCCAGGTGGCCTCGCTTGCAGCGACGGCATATGCACTGGCTTTGGTCATCGTTGACACCGCTGGGGCGTCCGCAGTGGTCGACAAAGCCAGTGTGACGCCGGACTGCGCCACCGTCACAATCAACGCGACAATTGCCGTGACTAACCGCAGAAGCCGCCGTGGTTTAAACCGCGATTTTTGCACGATCTGTTTTTCCGGTCGATGATTTAAGGGTTGCCGAAACTCTAGAAACGAGTCATTGCCGCACGAAATTTTTTTCGCGCGGCAATGACCGGTACTTCAATTACTTGCCGTCTTTTTTCCCGCGACGCGATTCGTGGAAGGCGCGCATTTCTTCTTTGGTCACTAAGCCATCTTTGTTGGCATCGATCTCATCAAAGCGTTTGGATACACGCGGCATCGACGTGCTTGCCTCTTCGCGGCTGATCTTGCCGTCGCTGTTTTTATCCGCAGCCTTGAAGTGTTCCTGCATTTTTTTACCGCGCTCATCCTTGGGTGCGTCAGCGGGACCTTCGGCGTAAGTAACCGTGGCAGTCGATACGGCCAGCAATGCGGCAATTAGGCTGAGTTTCAGGGTTTTCATGATGTTCTCCAGTGATTGAATGGGAATCGCTGATACGGTTTTCAGCAAACGTTCTCAGGTTAATACATAGAACGTGCGATGTCTCGATTGGTTCTGCCGCGTTGGTAACGGCTTGTAACGCAATCGCCCCGAGCACCCCGCGCGCCTGGGTTTGCTAACATCTGCTTACAACTCACGCCATCTCAATACCCC
>JANOKK010000156.1:0-2392 GCA_031419255.1 Betaproteobacteria bacterium | reverse complement strand
ACGACACTACATTATTGAAATGGAATTGGAATTACTTGGCGGTGTCCGCTTTCGACTTTTTCGATTCCTGCTTGCCGAGTTCCTCCTTGGACAGCTTTACTTTCTTGACCTTTGCCGGCTTGACTGTTTCCGACGCAACTTTTTCCTTCTTCACTTTTTCTTTTTTCACGACCGGTGCCGCCGTCGCCTGCTTTGCCACGCGCTTCACGCGTTTGGCTTCCACTTCAAGTTCCCGCTTGTGCTTTTGATTCTGCCTTCTCGCCTTTAACATTGATGCGTGACTCATTTCGATCTCCGGTGATAAAACATGGTGTGTCGCGTTAACGTATTCCGTTTCAGCATTTTACGCAGAACCATCGCACGCAGGGACAGGAATCAAACCCGCTCAACGGGGCCCAACAAGTACCGTTCACCCTGAGGTATCGAAGGGCACATTTGCGAGCAGCCCTTCGATACCTAAAGCCGACCACGGTTAAAGTGAGCCGCATTGGGTCAGGAATGGGAATACGGCACGCACTGCGGCAGGCCGGAAAAACTACCGTAACGCGGCGTACATTGGCGAGTCGCCACATATCCAGACCTTTCGCAATTTGCGCCAATTTCCCGGAATGCGCTACGCTACTTCCGGGCTACCTTTGCCTTCGCCTCAACAAATTGTGTTCGAGGAAGGTTGTCGAACGTGTCACCTCTTATTCGCTCACGAAAACCGCCGAACTCACCATGCACTTCCCGTCCCTTTTCCAATTCCTCACCGGCCTTCACGAGAACAACAATCGCCCCTGGTTCCTGCACAACAAACCACACTTCGACATCCTGAACGAGGAGTTCCCCGAACTGGTCGCCGAAGTAGGCGAGAGGGTGCGGAAATTTGACCCGGCACTACCGTCATTCGAGCCGAAGAAAGCGGTGTTCCGCATTTATCGCGATGTGCGTTTTGCCAAGGACAAATCGCCGTACAAGACGCATTTTGGCGCGGTGATTGGCGAGCGGAACATGTCGGACAAGTTGCGTCCGGTGAATTACTTTCAGATCGATCACAACGCCCACTTGCTCATTTCATCCGGCATCTATTGCCCACCGCCCGAGATATTGAAGATCATCCGCGATGACATCGTCGCTCATCCCGCAGCACTCACGCGTGCTCTCACGAACGCTTCATTCAAGAAAACGTTTGGCGATCTTTCCGTCGATGACCGCATGAGCCGTGTGCCGAAGGGATATGAGAAAGATCATCCGCTGGCCCCGTACCTTATGAATCGTCACTACTTTTGCGAAGCCACGATGGATCTTTCAAAGCAATCGACGAAAGGCCTGGCGAGAAAGATTGCGGATACGTTTGAGGCAGCGATGCCGGTGATGACGTGGTTGCGGGGAATCAAGGGGGGGTAGGTTAGAGCGCGACGATCCGCCGCATTCGAGAACACTCTTGCCGCGCAGTCGCACGCCTACCTTTGCACCTGCCGCAGGGTTGGGTCACGCGTTTTCAAAAGAGGAAAGTGCTTCGAAATTCAGCGTATTTTCAATTCTCAATCATTAGTACTGTCATCCTGACCCCAGACTTGATCTGGGGGAAGGATCTCGTCATGAAAAGATCCTTCCCCCTGATCAAGTCCGGGGTCAGGATGACATTGCGCTTTTGAAATGGAAAAGGAATTAGGCAGCGCCAACACGAAATTCAACCAGTCCCTAAATCCAATTCCTGTCGTTTCGACGTACTCGACTGTAAGCCAAGGCATCTCCGGGCGACTCACGGGTTGCAGCTGCGAACTTCAGGTAACATTTCACGCGATGATTCCATCACTAAGGAGCTAACATGAAACACCCATCCCTCGTTCTCGCCGGTCTTGTGCTCGGTGCCACCTCTATCGGCTTAGTACCTCATGCCGCCGCGCAAACGCCGGGGCCTACCCAGCTCGTTGACGCACTTGAAGGTGTTTTTGGCAAACACGCTGCGCGCCGTTCTGGCGCCAAAGGTGTATGTGCCAGTGGATTTTTTGTCGGCACGGCCGATGGCCGCAGCTTGACTAACTCTGCCATTTTCAGCGGCCAGGAAATCCCTGTCATCGCGCGCTTCTCGGTCGGCGGCGGCAATCCAAAAGCCACCGACAAAGGCAAAACCGTGCGCGGCCTCGCGTTGAAATTCAACGGGCCGGGCGGCGAAACCTGGGAATCCTCCAACATTTCCGCACCGGTGTTTTTTGTCAGCACGCCGGAAAATTTTGTGAAATTTATGGAAGCCCGCCGGCCTGACCCGGCCACCGGGCGACCTGACCCCGCGAAAGTGAAAGCATTCAACGACAGCCACCCCGATTCAAAGCCACAGATCGATTGGCTTGCCAAGGCACCCGTTCCCTCCAGCTACGCTGCCGTGAACTACTGGGGCACCAACGCA
>JANOKK010000155.1:0-1692 GCA_031419255.1 Betaproteobacteria bacterium | reverse complement strand
TACAAATCGCGATAGGTAAAGGTGCGGGTTTGATCGACCTCGGAGGAAATCCATACCAGCGCGTTTTGATCGGCGCGTGTGGCAAGGTGGCGGTCGATGGCGTTGTAGCAAAGATTGGTTTCGCCGCCGACAAACCATTTGGCGAATGGGGGTTTGGAAAAGTCGCAAACCTTGTTAAAAGGCTTGACCCAATCGATGCGTGCGGCTTGTTCGGTCCAGAATTTTTCGGGATACGCGATCGAGCGTGCGTGGAATTGTTGGTAAGTTTCCATGGTGTGCTCCTAATCGCCTCTCGTTTGGGAGAGGTCGCCGCATCGCGGCGGGTGAGGGGAACGGTACGCCAGCGCCTCAGCAGTCTTTGCTTTCGCTTGCCCCTACGCGAGCACCGACTTTATCGCATCCAACAGTCCCTTTGACTTTGCGGGCTTGGTCAAATAGCCATTCGCGCCCAGCTTCAAGCCCTTCAAAATATCATCGAGCGCGCCCAGGCTGGTGAGCATCAGTACCGGCATATCCTTCAACGCCGGGTGCTGCCGAATCCGGTTGAGAATATCAAAACCGTTTGCATCCGGCATCAATACATCGAGGATCACCAGATCCGGTGAAACCTTCAATCCGGCGACGATGCCTTCGCGATTGGCCGCGTGCTTGACCTTGAATTTGTTGGCCTCAAGGATTCGGGTCAGCAGTGTCGCCGTGACTTCGTCGTCCTCGACCACCAGCACCAACGGCGGCGTACCCTTTGGCTTGCGGCTGGGGGCAGACTTGTTGATGCGCACGAAATAGCCATTGCTGGTGAGCCTGGATTCGCCGATCACGGCTTCTTCGGATAGCTTGGCTTGTTCCTGCGGTGTTGTTTCCGGTTCTTTGACCTTGGTTTCCTGCGCGAACAACTGCGTGAAATCAAGATCGAACGGATCATCGTTGGCTGTGGATGGCATCTGGGAAATCTTGGCGGTAGGAAGTCGATGTCAAGTGGTTGTGCGCATTGCGTGAATCGCACACGCAGTACCCATTTTAGTGGATTGCCGCTGCTTCGCTAGGAAAGGACCAAGCGAGTTACCTTGTTTTCGTGAAAATTACTGATTCTTGTCATGGCTCAAGTTTCAGCGATGCACATCCACCACGGTTCGGCCGCGTACCTGACCGGCGAGAATTTGCGGTGCTTGTTTGATTGTTTGCGACAAACCAATTTCGGTCGTCATCGTATCGAGACGCGTGAGATCCAATGTAGACGCAAGCATTTCCCAGGCTTTGCGGCGGTGCCATTGCGGTGCATTGACGCTATCGATCCCTGCCAGTGTCACGCCGCGCAAAATAAAGGGGGCCACGCTGCCGGGCAGATCCATGCCCTGCGCGAGTCCGCATGCCGCCACCACGGCACCATAGCGGCATTGCGCGAGCGCGTTCACGAGCGTGTGCGAACCGACCGAATCCACCACTCCCGCCCAACGCTCTTTTTGCAGCGGTTTACCGGCGTTCGATAGCTCATTGCGATCAATTGCGCCTATCGCACCCAACGCTTTCAAATAAGCAACCTCTTCCATGCGACCGGTCGATGCAATCACCGAAAATCCGCGCTCGGCCAGCAACGCGATCGCGACGCTCCCAACGCCTCCCGCCGCACCGGTGACCAGAATTTCACCATCGGCGGGTGTGATGCCGTGTTCGGTAATTGCCATCACCGCGAGC
>JANOKK010000154.1:0-1791 GCA_031419255.1 Betaproteobacteria bacterium | reverse complement strand
GTCTTGCCCTCGCCGGTGCGCATTTCGGCGATGCGGCCATCGTGCAACGCCATGCCGCCGATCAATTGCACGTCGAAATGGCGCATGCCCAGCGAGCGGATGCCCGCTTCGCGCACCACGGCGAAAGCTTCCGGCAGGAGTTGTTCGAGCGTTTCGCCTTTATCGTGACGCGCCTTGAATTCGTCGGTCTTTGCGCGCAGTTCGGCGTCGCTGAGTTTTTGTGTCGCCGGTTCGAGCGCGTTGATCTTGACGACGGTCTTGCGGTATTGCTTCAGGAGTCGCTCGTTGCGGCTGCCAAAGATGGATTTCAGGAACGTGTCGAACATGTGGCGCTTTCGTTGGTTTTGTTGCCGCGAGGCGGCGAGATTTTTGGCGATGGAGTGTGAGCGCGCGCCGAAAGAGACCATTTCGGTGCATAGCGCATCGCTAGCCGGGCATCGCAGATGCGTGCCCGGTGCGAATCAAGCGGGAAGGCTACGGGGCGCGGGCGGATTTGGTCGCAACCGCCGGCTCTTGCGCGCGGGCAAAAGACAGAAAGCGGTTGGGATTCAGCGGGACGCTGTGTTCGCGCACTTCGAAATGCAGATGCGGGCCGGTGGCGCGTCCGGTCATGCCGAGTTCGCCGACTTTTTGACCCTTGAGCACGACATCGCCGATCTTGACGGTCATTTTCGACAAGTGTGCGTAGCGGGTCGTGAGGCCGTTGTCGTGATTGATATCGACCATGTTGCCGTATTCGGTGTGACGCTCCGCCGCCGCTACCACGCCGCCCGCTGCAGCGAGGATGGTGGAGCCCATCGGCGCGTTGAAATCCACGCCGGTGTGAAATGCCTGGCGACCATTGAATGGATCAATCCGGTAGCCGAAATTGGAGGAGTAGTAGCTGCCATCGACCGGCATGATGGTCGGCATCGCTTTCGCCGCAAGGCGACCATCCATCAAGACCGAATCGAGCATGCCGAGCTTGTCGCCACGGTCATCCAGAATGCGTGAAATCTCGGTAATTCTCGATTGAAAATCGGTATAGGAAATCTCACTTGCCGATGCCGATGGTGCCGGGCCGCCCTGGCCGGGGATTTCCGAAAAGCGGAATTCGGTGGGCTTGATGCCAGCGGCTTTGCCGAGGCGCTCGCCAAAGGCGTCAAGTCGCATCAGCCGCGCCTGAATTTCACCCAGTTTTACGGCAAGCGAATTCATCTGCTCGCGCATGTCCTTTTCGGCTTGAACGGTGTTTTGCTGCGTGAGCGTGGAAATGAGGCTTTGAATGAACGGGTTCTGGATGTCGACCGCGTATTTCATCGTCACCCAGTAGGTGCCGAGCGCCAGCATGAAGCCGGCGCTGATGAAGCCCATCGCGGCCATGATAATCTGCGACTGCGATATCGTGACGATACGGCTTTTGGCCAGACTATCCGATACGAGAATTATGTTCATTCAAACCTCTGCGACGCAATTATGGCGAAGACCGGTTCTCCACCGAAGCACGGTTTCAAACCCATCAACGCCTTGATACGGGACAACGAGGCAATTGCGCCGATTCACGATCGGCTGCAACGCATTTCCCGCCTTCAACATTCTTTTGCCGACACTCTGCCGCCCGGCCTGAGTACGTCTTGCCGTGTTGCCGCAGTAGAGGGTTCGACCTTGATCATCGCAGTGGCCAATGGGGCCGTGGCGGCAAAACTAAAGCAAATGTTGCCGCGCCTGCTTGAGAAATTTCGTCAAAATAAAAAGCAAGAACAAGAGGTTACCGCAATTTCGGTACTGGTGCAACCCACCTATTTCGAGCCC
>JANOKK010000153.1:0-1268 GCA_031419255.1 Betaproteobacteria bacterium | reverse complement strand
GTTTGGGTTTGCAGAAAATAGCCAGCAACTATGTGAGCGGCTTTGTGATTTTGCTCGACCGCTCGATTCGCCCCGGTGATCTCGTCACCATCGGCGAGCGGCAAGGCGTGGTCGCCGACATCAAGGCCCGCTACACCGTTTTGCGAGGTCTCGACGGCACCGAGGCGATCATTCCAAACGACACCATCATTGGCAACACGGTGCTCAACCACACCTACTCGAATCCGAAGATTTCGGTGAAAACGTCGATCACCGTCGCATTTGAAAGCGATGTGCAATTGGCGATGTCATTGTTTCTCGCTGCGGGGAAATCTCAGGATCGCGTACTGGCCGATCCCGAGCCCGTGGTGTTACTCACGGCGATGGGAGACAACGGGCTCAATCTGGAAATCGTCACGTGGATCGAGGACGCCGATCAGGGCCAGGCCCCGCTACGCTCGGCAATTCTGCTGGAAGCGTGGAGACTGTTTCGCGAGCAAGGAATTGAGGTTCCCTTCCCAACTAGGGACGTGCGCATTGTCGCTGGCGATGTCGCGGCAATCAATCGGCCGGCACTACCTGCGGCTTGAATTCGCGCCAACTGCGCCAAACTATCAAGCTGCTGTGCCTGTTTTGAAATCGTACCCAGCCGGAATCCAGCGGGGATACGAGGACGAAATTTGCGATATAGCGTAGAATGTTGATTCAATAAGAATATCGATTTCCTTCTGGAGCACTTTTTAGTGAATATTCCTGACTTTTTCGCTGTAGGCCTCATCGACCTTCCCTGGTGGGGCTACATCGTGGTGGCGCTCGCGCTCACCCACGTCACCATCGCCTCGGTGACCATTTTCCTGCATCGCGCGCAGGCGCATCGTGGGCTGGATTTGCACGCCATTCCCAGCCATTTTTTCCGTTTCTGGCTGTGGCTGGCGACGGGCCAGGTCACCAAGGAGTGGGTCGCAATTCATCGCAAGCATCACGCAAAATGCGAGACCGCCGAAGATCCACATAGCCCGATGGTTTACGGCCTCAAGAAGGTCGTCACGCAGGGTGCCGAACTGTACCGTGTCGAGTCCAAAAAACCGGAAACCATGGAAAAGAACGGCATCGGTACACCCGATGACTGGATCGAGCGCAATGTTTACAGCAAGTTTAGCTGGCAAGGTGTTGGCCTGATGCTGGTGATTGATCTGGCGTTGTTTGGCCCGATCGGCGCGACCATCTGGGCGGTGCAAATGTCTTGGATTCCGTTTCACGCGGCCGGCATCATCAACGGTGTCGGTCAC
>JANOKK010000152.1:0-5614 GCA_031419255.1 Betaproteobacteria bacterium | reverse complement strand
GCGCTATCCCGCGGCGCCGGTGCCGAGTCGCGGCAGGTGATTGGCTGGGTAATCGTTGGCGGCATGACACTTGGCACCGTGCTTACATTGCTCGTCGTGCCGACGTTCTACACTCTCTTTGCGCGCAATCATCAGCATGCGCGCGATGCGCATAAAAATTCAGAGGCAGGCTCGGGCAACGGCGAGCGGATGGCACCGGCTGCCGGGAATTAGCGTCCCTGGTGTCGTGCTTCTATTTGCCCAAAATTCCGTCATTCGGCGGAGGATCGGAATGACGGGGTTGATAGAAGCACCGCGAAACAAACTCTATATTCAGCGCGGCTTTCCGGGCGATTTCGTCCCGAGAATCCCGCCATTGCTAGACTCTTAATCGCAAACCAGCGCTAAAACCGGCTCACATCCGGGCTGCGATAAAAACTCAGCACTTTCGGCACATACGCCATCGTTTCCGGATAGGGCGGAATGCGGTGGCCGGCACGGATCACCGCGTTCTCGCCCGCATTATAGCCGGCGATGGCGAGCTCCATGTTGCCATTGAACATCTTCAGCAGATCGCGCAGGTAGCGCGTTCCGCCCTGAATGTTTTGCCCCGGATCGTAGCTATCCTGCACCCCGTAGCGCTGCGCGGTGGCGGGAATCAATTGCATCAAGCCGACCGCACCTTTTGACGAAACCGCATTGGCGTTGTATCCGGATTCGGCACGGATGACAGCGTGAACCAACTTTGGATCAAGTCCGTAAGCGCGCGCGGCATCGTTGATCAATGGCACCAGACGCGATATATCCACCGCCGTGGGGCCGCTTGCTGACCAAGCGTTGGGGCGATATTGGCCCGCCACCGGAATGCGGTAAACGAGCTTGTAGCGCCGATCAAGGTGCGGCAGGTTCGAGAAATGGGTTATGCCGTTTTCATCCTTGAACGAATAAATATTCGCCGACGCATCGGTTGAATAAAACCCCCAAGCCAGCGACACTGAGACTAGTGCGCACGCCAGCATGCCTGCCATGGCGCGTGGCGCACTCGCCAATTGACCTGCGCTGCGTAGCGCATTTCCCGCGATTTTTGGCTTAACCGGCATTTATTGAGGGTCTCACATTAAGAATAATTGAAAACTCTTTGAATTTTATAACCATTTTTCGCACTTTGTCGATCAATTCACCCCTATTCGACCTTTTTAACCTGCCATCGTTCCTGTAATCTATGCCTATGGATCGCGCCAAACTGAATGTCTTCGCGTCAATTCTTGCGACTTTGCGAAAAATCGAGCTGCCTTGGTTCATTCTGGTCGCGCTGCTGATTTCAACTCTGGTCACGGCATTTCAGAATGCCCGGCAAATCCGCATTGATGCGGATGCGCGTTTCGAGGAAATGGCCAACGCCGAAAAGCGCGCAATTCTTCGCCATTTCCGCGATATCGAAGACTTGATGCAAGGCACACTTGCGTTCATGGCCGCCCTTCCCGCCACGCAACAAAGTGATTGGGATACCTACTTCGATGCACGTATGCGATCGACCGAACGATTTACCGGGTTGGTGGGGATGCAAATTGCGTTTGCGGGCAAAGGCGGCGTAGCGGCAGAAAAAACGCTGACAAAGAAAATTCCGCGCGGTGAAACCGAGCAGGAAACCGCCAGTTGGAAGGAAATTCCCGAAATCGCAACAGCGATCAAGACGACCGACAAGAGCAAGCAAACGGTAATTTCGCGGCCAATCGCTGCAATCCGCAACTTTCCAACCGCTAAATCGCCGATCGCGATGGTGATGATTGCCGACAACCCAGTTTCAGCACCAGCACATCTGATCGGCATTATCGATCTCCAACTGATGATGTCGAAAATAGACTCTGGCATGCCGAACCCCGTCGCCATTGAGCTCTTCGACGGCGATCGACGTGTCTACGCGCCTGCCGATCTCGTGGTCAGTGGCTCCTCGCCCGAAATGTCGATCGACACGCCGATCGATTTCGGTGGTCGTCAATGGCGCCTGCGCGTAAGTTCGACGCCAATACTCGAAGGCAAGCTTCGCAACAATACCCCACGCACCATACTCTTGATCGGCGTACTCGGCACTGTGCTGCTCGGCGGACTTATCTGGTTGCTGACCCGGTTGCGCGAGCAGGCCGAATCACTGGCCGCGAACATGACTAAAAAGCTTCAGGATCAAACCACCTTCACCGAGAACCTGATCGAATTCAATCCCAGTCCGATTTTTCGCAAGGACGCCGAAGGCCGAATGGTGTCGGTAAACCGCGCCTGGGAACAACTTTCCGGTCGCAAGCGCGAAGATATCCTCGGCAAGACCTACCGCGATTTTCAGCATGCCGAATTCGCCGAGCAACACGAAAACCTCGACCGCAAATTGCTCGCGTCCGAAACCGGCTATGAAATGGCCGAAGCATTCATTACCAATGCCGATGGCAAAAAGTTCGAGACCATCATCGCCAAACAGGTCTTGAAAAACTCCGATGGGCGCGTCGAGGGCCTGATCGGTACCATCACCGATGTAACGCCGATCAAGCACCTCGAACACGAGCTCGCCCAGCAACGCGAACAATTGAATCTGGTCATTCGCTCGTCGCAACAAGGCATCTGGGATCTCGATTTGACGCCCGGTGGTGCGCGCTATTACTCGCCGCGCTTTTGGGAAATTCTCGGCTATGCCGTGAATGAAGTTCCGGCAAATTTCAATCCCGAGACCATCATCCACCCCGATCACGAAGTCGGCTTTCGCGCCGAGATGCTGCGTCACTTCAAGGGCGAGACGCCGCTATTCGATCTGGAATCACGGGTGCGCTCAAAACACGGCAATTACCTCTGGGTGCGCACCCGTGCCATTGCGCAACGCGATGCCAATAAACGTGCGGTGCGATTTGTCGGATCCATTGCCGATGTGACCGACCGCAAGCAGGCGGAAATTGAATTGGTCGAAGCCAATGTGCGGGTGATGCAGGCGGCGCGCGCGAAAGAAGCGTTTCTTGCAACCATGAGCCACGAGATTCGCACGCCGCTCAATGGCGTACTCGGCATGACCAATCTGCTCGCGGAAACCGATCTCAACGACGAACAGCGTGATCACTTGCGTTTGATTCATGCTTCCGGCGACACGCTGCTGCGCCTGATCGACGATGTGCTGGATTTTTCAAAGATCGAATCCGGCCACATGACGCTGGAGTCCGTGCCGGTGGAAGTGGTGATGGTCGCCGAGGAAGCCATCGAGTTGGTTGCCGACAAGGCGCGCGCAAAGGATCTGGCGTTGCTGTTCGACATGGATGAAAACGTGCCGTTTTATATTCTCGGCGACGCAACGCGCTTGCGTCAGATTCTGCTGAACTTGCTGGCGAACGCGATCAAATTTACGGCGACCGGCGAGATCAAGTTGCTGATGTCTGCACGCAATGGTGGCGATGGCAAGATTATCCTGGAAGGCCGCGTCCGCGACACCGGGATCGGCATTCCCGCCAACCGTGCCGACAAATTGTTTCAACCATTCACGCAAGTCGATGCCTCGACCACGCGCAAATACGGCGGTACCGGACTCGGACTCGCGATCTGCAAACGACTCACCGCATTGATGGGCGGCGATATCCGCGTGGAGAGTCGCGAAGGTGTGGGCTCGGAATTTATTTTCACGATCATGACTGCGGCCGCAGAAGGGCCGATGAAACCCTACATGCAGCGCAACGTTGCCGCCTTTGCCGGAAAGCGCGCACTCATCATTGATCGCGACGCCAGCCGCCGCGCGATTCAACTAACCCGCAATGCAGGGTGGGGGCTTGAATCGGTCGCCGTCGCGCCGGCCGATGCGTCGGCCACACTTCGGCGCGGGCCACGCTACGACATTCTGCTCACCGATCTCGTGTTGCCGAGCCCCGAGGCGCTCGAATTTCATGCGGCCCTTCTCGATGACGACACCGAGCGCAATGCGCAGGGTGCGCCGTTGGTGGCGTCGGTACTGCGCTCCACGGTGTCGCGCGCAGAATTGGCCGCGAGGAACGTGCGTCCGCCGATCCGGCACGATTTTTTCATCATGCGTCCGGCAGGTCGCGCGCGGGTGTTTGAAATCCTGATGCGTGCCGCACGCCATGAAGCCAATCAGGATGTCGCCACGCGGCCATATCTTCCCGAGCCGGACTACAAGCGCGCTGCAGGTGCCGCCGATCTAGGTGGTTCTGCCGTCAACGCGCCGACGACTTTCGCCCGGCAAATGTCCGCGCCAAGTGTACCGAAAGGCAGGTCGCTCAATGTACTCGTTGCCGAGGACAATGAAGTCAATCAACGCGTGATCCACGGCAATCTCAACAGACTCGGCCATCGTGTGACGATTGTCGGCGATGGCCGACGCGCCGTCGAAGAAGCGTTGAACGGAAAATTCGATGTGGTGCTAATGGATATTCACATGCCGGAGCTGGATGGCCTCGCGGCGATGAACGAAATTCGCGCAAAGTTGAAAGGCGATGATTGTCCGCCGATTATCGCCATCACCGCGCACGCATTGTCCGGCGATCGCGAACATTATCTTGGGGCAGGAATGGACGACTATCTTTCCAAACCAATCCGCACGGCTGAGTTGGTGAAAGTTCTCGAACGCATTCAGAACCGCGCGTCGGATACGGAAAGCACCGCGCTGGATTCAATCGCGAAGCATTCGATCTCGCAACCTACAACTGTGGTTGCAATTCCACCAGACGCGCGGCTGATCGACACCCAAATTCTCGACCTGGAACAACTGGAAGATTTGCGCTACCTGACGCCTCCGCCCGATCCATCGAATCCGACGATAGAAGATGCCGACGACCCGGTTGGCGGATTGATTCGATTGTTCCAGCGCAAGGCACTTGAGCGCATGACGTTGATGGACGGCATGCTCGCTCGCGCCGAATGGGCCCCGCTCGCGGAAACCTCGCACAGCTTGCGCGGCGCCTCGGCAAGCATGGGATTTCCGCGCGTGGCGATTCTTTGCAAGGATTTGGAACTTGCTGCGCGGGCGGTCGAGAAGGCAGCAGATACGAAGCTCGGAAACAACACGAAGCCGGCGCAGTCCGCCGATGACATGGCGCATCTTCTTGCACAAATACGCATTCATTATTCAGAAGCGGAACGCGCGATGGAGCACTGGATGGCATCGAACATCGGTGTCGACAACGCCGACTCCACCGACGCAAAGTAGTGAACTGACCCGTACTGAAGCCGGGGGGATGAGATTTCATTTCATTTCCATTTCAAAATTACAATGTCATCCTGAGCGAAGCGAAGGATCTCGTCATGACAATATCCTTCGCTTCGCTCAGGATGACATCACTACTGATTGGGAACTGGAAACACATGTCATTGCAGAACTGAATATTTCTGCTCCCCAAAAAAAATGCCCGATCCCTGATGAGGGGGATCGGGCAAACCGCTCTCGGAGGAGAAATGCGATGGAATGAACCAACGCATTTACCTATTAGCATTTGTCATGCCAATTTAATGAGTGTCAATTTATCCTTTTTATTCAAGGCGTAACTGAATATCCGGTATTCCACCAACGCACCAGACTGGACTTGAACCGCATGCCATTGCGCCGAAATGGCGCACCGCAACAAAATAGTGCTACGCCGCTGCCGACTGCCAGGCC
>JANOKK010000151.1:0-8737 GCA_031419255.1 Betaproteobacteria bacterium | reverse complement strand
CGGCGTGCGCAGCGGCGAGCGCGTCGTCAACGCGGGTAATGCCGCAAATTTTTATTCGGGTTCGGTACATATTTTAAAATGGCAATCGCGCGCGCAATAGGGGCAACGCGAATTTTTCATCGTACTCGATATCGGTCAAGTACAAACCGTCGGCTGCGAAGGTGGGCGCGGCGAACGTTCTGTCGCGGGCTTCAAAAATTCGCCGGAATTCCGCAATCGAATGGCGCTGCGCCCCCACATAGACAAGTCCGCCGACAATATTGCGAATCATATGGTGCAAGAATGCGTTGGCGCGAAAAGAAAATTCGACCATTTTCCCGTGCGTGTCGATTGTTGCCTCATGCAAAATTTTCACCGGTGTTTTCGCCTGGCATTCTGCGGCTCGGAAAGACGAAAAGTCATGTTCGCCGATGAGATGCGCCGCCGCTTCGCGCATTGCCGCGACATCGAGCGGCGCGTGAAACCAGCCGACCTGACTACGCATGATGGCCGCATCGACGCTGTCGTTCAGGAGTAAATATCGATAGCGGCGCGAGCGGGCCAAAAAGCGGGCATGAAAATCATCGCCGACATGCTTTGCCCACAATATGCGGATGGTTGGCGGCAGAAATGTGTTGGTGCCGCGCACCCATGAACTATCATCGCGCAGCATGTCGCAATCGAAATGCACGACCTGCGCTACCGCGTGCACGCCGGTATCGGTACGTCCTGCACAGGTCACGGCCACCCGCGTCTCGTTGCCGCCGACAAACTTGGTCAAAGCGGTTTCTACATGATCCTGCACGCCGCATCCCGACGGCTGCGATTGCCAGCCGCAATAGCCGGCACCGTTGTATTCAATTCCCAGCGCAACACGCATAAGTTCGATCCTACGCCGGCATTTGCGTCAACGGCGGCGATACAGAAAAATAAAAGGGCGCGCGGGTGTGGCCCCGTGCGCCCTTGGTGAAACCATCGAAACGATTACATGCCCGCGAGTATTTTCTTCGCTTCGGCTTGTTGCGCGGTAGAACCTTCGCGCGATACTTCCGTGAGAATTTCTTTTGCACCTTCGCTATCGCCAATTTCAATATAGGCCTTGGCGAGTTCGAGTTTGGTCGCAACCGATCCTTCACTACCTCCGCCGTCACTACTGCCCGGCACGTCAAGATCCAGACTCAGATCCGACAAGCTCGGCATGCCGGATGGCCTCTCGGCAGGCGGCGGCGATTTGATGGTGTCGCCGCTATCGAGTGACAGGCTGGATAAATCAAAATCGAACGAAGACGGCGTTTCCGCCGCCGAAGAACCACCGGACGCCGATGGCGAAGCGGGTACATCCAGCGCGAGATCAAAGTCGAGTCCGCTACCCAGATCACTTGCAGATGAATCCGCACCGCTGCCGGTGTTCAAATCAAGATCGAAACTCGCACCACCTGCTGGCTGATCGGAATTCGGCGACGTGACATCGAAAGCGGAAATCGGTGCCGGCGTGGTCGAAGCGCTATCGGTAAAGCCCAAATCAAAATCGACATCGGGCGGCGCCTTGTCGGCATCAGCGGCAGCCATCGCCGCGCCTCCCGCTGCAAACGCTCCTGTGGTCGCATAGGCCGCTCCGCTACCACTGTAAAGACTATTTTGCGGATCGATCGACGCACCCATCGCAGCTACCTTGGACCACATCGGGCTATCGCCGCCAATCGCTTCTTTCAATTCACGTGCCACCGTCTCAAATGCCGGCGCACTCTTGCGGGCGTGATAAATCTCGAGCAACTTGACCGTGATTTCGTGGCGGCTCTTGTCGCGCGACATCGCTTCTTTGAGGATCTCCTCGGCCTGCGCATCGCGGCCATAGGCGATGTACACCTCGGCTTCGGCCACCGGATCGACTTCATCGGTGTCGATCGAGCCCGGTCCGGTCTTGTCGAAGTCGGTCAGGAAAGAACTATTGCCGGTATCCACCAATCCACCACCGCGATTGCCGGTGACGGAATTCGGCTTCAAATCGCTCGGCATTACTGACGAGACGCTGCTCATGCCAGTGCTATTGCCACCGGAGGCTTTTTTGCGGCGGCGCGCCATGAAGGCGAAGAGTCCGCCGGCACCGAGTAACGCGGCTCCACCGGCACCGATCGCGACCATGTTGTCTTCGAGAAAATTCGGCTCGGGCGGTGGCGGCGGTGCTTTTACCGGCGCTTTTGGCGGCGCAGGCTTGGCTTCGACGGGCTTCGCGTCTACCGGCTTGACGTCGGCAGGCTTCGCGTCTACCAGCTTCGTGTCCGGCGCTTTGGCATCGGCAGGCTTTGCGTCGCCGGGTTTTGCGGGCGCAGGGGCAGGTATGGGAGCGGGCACTGGAGCAGTGGGCGCTACCACTTTTGCCGGCTCCGGCGCTTTGGCAGGCGGCGGTGTCACTTGTGCCACTTTTGAATCAACGGCTTTCGCGGGTTCTGGCGCGCCTTTGCCCATGCCCTTCAATTCCATCAACTTGCGCATGTCGCCAATCTGCTTTTCCAGATCAGCCACTCGCGAATTGGCTTCTTTCAATGAGTTTTCACGCGCGGTTTTTTCTTCCTTCAGCGCCGTGATCTGCTCTTGCATGTTGCCGGAACCGCTGGCTCCGGCACCACCGGCTTTGCCGCTGGTTGCGTCGGTTTTGGCGATCTTGAGTTGATCTTTCGGCGCGGCGACTGGCGTGGTGACGTCAGGCTTTGCAACGGTAACTTTGCCCGTTACCTGGTTGCTCGGTTTTTCCGCAACCACGGGTGCCGGGGTAGTTGCGGCAGCGCTGCCGGCAACCTGATCGCGGTATTGCTTCCAATCCGCCACTTGCAACTTGATTTCTTTGCGGGCGTCGGTTTCGGCAATGGCCGCGACGTCCGCCGCCGATGGCACCTTCAGAATTTGACCGGTACGCAGGCGATTCATGTTGTTGCCGATGAATGCCGATTGATTTTCGCGGTACAGGGCAACCAGCATTTGCTCAAGCGAAACCGTATCGGTCTTCATCTCCTGCGCGATTTTGCTGAGCGTGTCGCCTCGTTTGACCGGGCCGTAGGTGTCGCCACTGTTGCCCGATTCCGCTTTCGCCGAAGGCGTGCCTGAGGCAACACTTCCAACCGGAGCGCTAACGGCTGGCGCACTTGCGGAGGGCGCGCTGGACGCTGGCGCACTCGCCGCCGGTTCTGTTGTCGCGACGGGTGGCTTTACGCCTGCAACGGTTGCAACCGGTGGTGCGACTCGGGCTTCACTGAAGCCCGGTGGGTCTAACAAGATCGGATACTCGCGCAACAAACGCCCGGCGGGCCAATTCATTTCGACCAGCACATCGAGGAACGGCTCATTGATCGGCGCGTTGCTGGTGATCTTTAAGACCGGTTTGCCGTCGGAACGGCGTTCGACTGCGAAGCGCAATTGGCGCAGCAGCGGCGAATATTCGATCTTCGCATCGCTATACGATTCCGGGCTCGCGATGCGAGCGGCAATCGATTCAAACTCCCCTGGCTGCAGGGAGACTAAGTCAATTTCAGCGACGAGCGGCTGACCCAGTGCGGAATTGACAGTGAGCTTGCCCAAGCCTGCCGCAAATGCCGTTGATGGCGACAATGCCGACAGCGCCAAAAGCGCTCCTCCCAATGCTACGACCAATTTTGTTTTCGGCGGACGGTTCATGCGCAACCCCAACCCTTCGATTTTTCGAGGACAAAGTAAAATAACATCAACGAGTTATTGTTTCAACTTTATTCGCTTTCTAGCATTAGAAGCGAAAAATGGCGATTTTTCAACCCGCATCTGCGGAGAATGCGCAAATGACCGCAGGAATTGCGGTTAACTTATTGATAAATAAACTATTTTTGCAAAATAATCCGCAACATCCGGCGCAACGGCTCGGCCGCCCCCCAAAGTAACTGGTCGCCGACGGTAAATGCGCTCAGAAATTCAGGCCCCATTGCGAGCTTTCGCAAGCGCCCCACCGGGATGAGCATATTACCAGTGACGGCGGCGGGCGTGAGTTCCCGGATGCTGCGCTCGCGTTCGTTGGGGATCACTCGCACCCAATCATTGTCGCCCGCAATGATGGCTTCAATATCCTTGAGTGGTACATCTTTCTTCAATTTGATGGTCAACGCCTGGCTATGACAGCGCATTGCGCCAATGCGAATGCAAAGACTATCGATCGGCGTGGCCTTGGAGCCAAAGCCTTCACCGCGACCGAGAATCTTGTTGGTTTCAGCCATGCCCTTCCACTCTTCGAGCGACATGCCGTGCGTACCCATCGCCGCCATGTCCTTGTCGATCCACGGAATCAGGTTGCCGCCCAGCGGCACACCAAAGTGCTGCGTTTCATCGGCGGTAAACGCGTGCTGTTTCGCGAGCACTTTGCGATCAATCTCCAGAATCGCGGATTTCGGGTCGCCCAACAATGCCGCGACCTCGGCGTGCAGCGCGCCATACTGCGTCAGCAGTTCGCGCATATGCGCCGCCCCGCCGCCAGAGGCCGCCTGATACGTCATGCAAGTCATCCATTCGATCAAATCGGCTTTGAAAAGGCCGCTCAAGCCCATCAACATGCAACTGACGGTGCAATTGCCGCCGATGTAATCGCGTACGCCCTTCGCCATTGCGGTTTTAATGACCGGCATGTTGACTGGGTCGAGAATGATAACGGCGTCGCTTTTCATGCGCAGTGTTTTGGCGGCGTCGATCCAGTAACCTTTCCAGCCGGTCGCGCGCAATTTTGCGTATACCTCGGTCGTGTAGTCACCACCCTGACAGGTGATGACGATATCCATTTGCTTGAGCGCCGCGAGATCGGTTGCATCTTTCAACGGCGCACCGGCCGCTTCTACCGGCGCTTGTCCACCGATATTCGAGGTGGTGAAAAACACCGGCTCGATCAACGCAAAATCATTTTCTGCGCGCATGCGATCCATGAGCACCGAGCCCACCATGCCGCGCCAACCGACCATTCCGACTTTCAACATTTCATGCACGCTTTCAAAGGACAATCACTACAAACTCCAATACTGGCGGGCGTTTTCAGGCATTTTTGCTCTGAAACGCCCGCCAATACTGGGGTTACATATTCGCAATCACCGCATCGCCCATTTCGCGCGTGCTGCAGATTTTTTCGCCTTGCTTTGCAATATCACCCGTACGAAGCCCCGTTCCCAACGCTTTGCGCACGGCGTTCTCCACCCGATCGGCGGCGTCGGTCAAATTGAACGTGTAACGCAACATCATCCCAAGAGACAGGATTTGCGCGAGTGGATTCGCAATGCCTTTGCCCGCAATATCCGGGGCGGAGCCGTGAATTGGTTCATACAAACCTTTGCCGTTCGCATCGAGCGAGGCCGATGGCAACATGCCGATCGAGCCTGTCAGCATCGACGCCTCATCGGACAAAATATCGCCGAACAAATTGCCGCAAACCATCACGTCGAAGTGTTTCGGCTTGCGGATCAATTGCATGGCGGCGTTGTCGACCAGCATGTGCGTCAATTCCACATCCGGATACTCGGGTGCAATTTCAATGGCGATATCCCGCCACAATTGCATTGCCTCCAGCACGTTCATTTTGTCGATCGAACACAAGCGTTTGTTGCGCTGGCGCGCGGTCTTGAAACCGACGTGAATGATTCGCTGTATTTGCGCTTCGGTGTAATGCATGGTGTTGATGCCGACGCGAAAGCCTTTTTCGCCCGTGATGCTGCGCGGCTCGCCGAAATAAATATCGCCGGTCAATTCGCGGATGATCATCAGATCCAGCCCCGCGACAATTTCCGGCTTCAACGACGACGCGTCGGCGAGTTCCGGAAACACCGTTGCAGGCCGCAGGTTGGCGAAGAAATCGCATTCCTTGCGCAAACCGAGAATCGCTTTTTCCGGACGATGTTCGCGCGGCAGTGCATCGTATTGCGGCCCACCCACAGCGCCAAATAACACGGCGTCTGATTGCTGGGCGAGCTTCAGCGTGGCAGCAGGCAACGGATGGCCGTGCGCGTCATACGCGGCACCGCCAACAAGTGCCGTTTCGGTTTCAAATTTCAAACCGTCGCGCCGCAACACTTCCAATACGCGCAGGGCTTCGACCATGATTTCGGGGCCGATGCCATCACCGGCGAGAATTGCGATTTTCATTTCTGACTTTTAAAAAATGGGTTAGCCACAGATGAACACGGACGGACACGGATAAAAGCAAAGCCCGGTTCACAAGAAAAATCCGCGTTCATCTGTGTTCATCTGCGGCAATAATTCAAGCAAACAACCACGGCTCCTTCGCTGCCCGCGTTGCTTCATACGCGCGAATCTTGTCGACGTGCCGCAGCGTGCGACCGATTTCATCCCAGCCGTTCAGCAAAGACTGTTTGCGCGAATCCTCCACCTGAAATTTGTAGGATTCCGCCCCCGGCACTTCGACCACTTGCCGTTCAAGATCGACATTGAGTTTCAAGCCCGGCGTTGCGGCAACGATATTGAACAAGTGATCGACTTCCAATTCGGTGAGGACTATCGGCAACAAACCGTTTTTAAAACAGTTGTTGTAGAAAATATCCGCAAACGACGGCGCGATGACTGCTTTGAAACCGAATTGCTGCAACGCCCACGGCGCATGCTCGCGAGAAGACCCGCAGCCAAAATTCTTGCGTGCAATCAGCACAGTCGCACCCTGATATCGCGCCTGATTGAGCACAAAATACGGGTACAACGGACGCCTGGAATTATCCACGCCCGGCTCGCCGTGAACAATGTAGCGCCATTCGTCGAACAGGTTCGGGCCGAATCCGGAACGCTTGATCGATTTCAAAAATTGCTTGGGAATGATCGCGTCGGTATCGACGTTGGCACGATCAAGCGGTGCAGCCAATCCGGTGTGTTGACGAAAAGCTTCCACGATCAGGACTTCGCTTTCTCGGCCGCTTTTTCGATGACTTCGCCGCCTTTTTTCACATCGCGGCCGATGCCCTCGATGGTATTGCAACCGAACAACATCGCCATTGAAATAATGCCCAGCAATCCCGAAAAAATAATCTTTATCATGATCGACTCCACTTTAGAATTTTTCGTACATCGGCGAAGCGCCCGGCAATCGCCGCCGCCGCCGCCATTTCCGGGCTGACAAGGTGTGTACGTCCGCCCGCGCCTTGCCGGCCTTCAAAATTGCGGTTCGAGGTCGATGCGCAACGCTCGCCCGGCGAGAGCCGATCTTCGTTCATGCCGAGACACATCGAACAACCCGGCTCGCGCCATTCGAAGCCAGCGGCGAGAAACACTTTGTCCAAGCCTTCTGACTCGGCCTGACGCTTTACCAATCCCGAACCCGGCACCACCATCGCGAGCGTCACGTTGGCGGCGATATGCCGGCCATTGACCACGCCCGCCGCCGCACGCAAATCCTCGATTCGTGAGTTGGTGCAACTGCCGATGAACACTTTGTCGATTTTGATTTCATCGATTCGCGTGCCCGGATTCAAACCCATGTATTGCAATGCTCGTTCGATCGATTCGCGTTTGACCGGATCAGCCTCGCGCGAGGGCTCGGGCACCTTGCCGTCGATACCGGTGACCATTTCCGGCGAGGTGCCCCAGGTGACTTGCGGCGTAATGTTGGCCGCATCGAGTTCGACCATGCGATCAAACAATGCGCCATCGTCGCTTTTCAGGGTGCGCCAATATGCCGCCGCCCTATCGAACATCTCGCCCTTGGGCGCGTAAGGACGGCCGCGCAAATAGTCGATCGTTTTTTCGTCGGCCGCGATCATGCCCGCACGCGCACCTGCCTCGATCGCCATGTTGCAAAGCGTCATGCGGCCTTCCATGGAGAGCGCGCGGATCGCGGAACCGGCGAATTCGATCGCTGAACCGGTACCGCCGGCCGTGCCGATTTTGCCGATGACCGCAAGCGCAATATCTTTCGCTGTCACGCCACGCCCAACCCTGCCTTCCACGCGGATCAACAGTGATTTCGATTTGCGCGTCACCAGACATTGCGTCGCCATCACATGCTCGACTTCACTGGTGCCGATGCCGAACGCAAGTGCCGCGAACGCACCATGAGTGGACGTGTGCGAATCGCCGCACACCACCGTCATGCCCGGCAAGGTCGCGCCCTGCTCCGGGCCAATCACATGCACGATGCCCTGACGCGCGTCGTTCATGCCGAAATAATCCTGCACGCCGAATTTCTCGATGTTCTGATCCAGCGTCTCCACCTGCAATCGCGAAATCGGATCGGCGATGCCGTCGCTGCGCGCGGTGGTCGGCACGTTGTGATCGGCGGTGGCAACGATCGATTTCAGGCGCCACGGTTTGCGGCCATTGATTTCAAGGCCTTCAAAGGCTTGCGGGCTGGTGACTTCATGCACCAGATGGCGGTCGATATAGATCAGCGCCGAGCCGTCGGCTTCTGCATGCACCTGATGTGTGGACCACAATTTGTCGTATAGCGTTTGCGGCATGGCGATCTTTTCGTGACATCGTTACGTGAAATTCGAGCCTTTGATTATACAAGCGGCATCGAATTTGTGCGCCGCACCATTGGTGCTTTTCAGCGGCGGCAGCCGGTATCGCCGCTATGCGCGCACCCATCGATGCGAAATTCCACACGCAACAAACATCAGTGCCGACATCGCCGTGAACATCCACGCCGCACCGATCAATTCCCAGGCGAACCCGGCAGCGATACCACCCAACGCGCCGCCAAGACCAAAGGCAAAACTCGTATAAAGCGCCTGCCCGCGCGCGCCGAGCTGCGCGGGAA
>JANOKK010000150.1:0-3797 GCA_031419255.1 Betaproteobacteria bacterium | reverse complement strand
CGGCGCAGGGCCGCATGGCGCAGTCGGCATGGGCGGGATGTTTACGGTACTGAAAGTACGCCGCGACCAGAAGCCGGGGGATTACACCGATCCCGGTTGGTACCAGCAGCCGCCGGGCACGCAGGCCTTCGAGTGGACGGGCGCGTTGGCGGAACCGGCGCGTTTCATGTCGGAAAATCGGCAGTCGATGCAGACCCTGGTCAAGCCGGACAAAGAAATCGAAGTCAACGTTAAAAAACCCGATGGCGCAGGCGGCCATAAACACTAAAAAGGAATACGAATGAAATGGACTGGATTGGCAAAATGGATTACCGCATTGGCATGGTTTTCAGTCGCGACCGCGCTACCGGCGTTCGCACATGGCGATGAGCACGCTGCCAAAAAGACCGCCGTCAAAAAGGAACAGAAGCCATGGGGTATCGCTGGTGACGTGAAGGCCGCAACTCGCGTGATCAATATCGTCATGACCGACAACATGCGTTTCAACCCTGACAAAATCGAGGTCAAGGCAGGTGATACGGTCAAGATCGTTATCAAAAACGAAGGCAAAATGCTGCATGAAATGGTCATCGGTACCAAGAAGAATTTGGAACAGCATGCGGCGATGATGCTTAAATTTCCCGATATGGAACACGATGAGCCCTACATGGCGCATGTGCCCGCCGGCAAAACCGGTCAGTTGGTGTGGCGCTTCAATCGCGCCGGCGATTTTGAATTTGCCTGCCTGATCGCCGGCCACTTTCAGGCCGGCATGAAAGGCACGATCAAGGTCAACGCCAAGTAGCGCGAATCGTTTATTTTCCTGAAAGGAAACTCAATGAAAATGTTCTCAACCGTGTTTGCCCTGTTCTTGTTCGGCGGAAGCCTTGGCGTGATGGCTGCTACCGATGCCGCCAAATCGGCACCAATTGCGAGTACCACCAAGGCAACCCTCGAGCCGGTAGCCATGACTGACGCGGAAGTCCGCAAGGTCGACAAAGAAGCGAAAAAAATCACGCTGAAGCACGGCGAAATCAAGAATTTGGATATGCCCGCGATGACGATGGTGTTTCAGGTGAAAGATGCCGCGCTACTGGATGCGGCCAAGGCCGGCGACAAAGTCAAATTTCGCGCGGAAAAAGTTTCCGGCGGCTATGCGGTAACGGCCATCGAAGTGGCGAAATGAAGACGGCGACATTGCTGTTGGTGGCGGCGTTGCCGATATCATTCGTGGCACCCGCCCACGCGGATATTGTCGACATCAAATGGACGGGCGGTGCGTTCTCGCATAGTGCAAATATCGCGCCGAAAAAATTTCTTGAGATCTGCGGAAAGCTCGAAAAGGGGGCCAGCATTGCGTGGCGTTTCAAAGGCGGCGCGGAGAGCGACTTCAACATTCACTACCATGTCGGCAACGACGTGAGCTATCCCGAGAATCGCAAAAACATCGCGAGCGCCGAAGGTGCGCTTGCAGTGGCGCAGGATCAGGATTATTGCTGGATGTGGACCAATCGCGGTGCGCAGGCGATCACGATGGAGATGTCGCTGTTGCGTGGTGTGGAGTCGCCGAAGAAATAACGTAAAGTGCCTATTGGCGAGCCTTTTAAGGCATTTGTGCCTGAAAAGGCGCGTCGGTGCTAGACTTTCGCATCGCGAAAATTTCTTTAGAAAGAAGCAGGAATGGCATTTTTTGGATTGTTTGGCGGCAAGGCAAAGGGCTATGCGGTGCCGTGGATGCAATTGACCGTTGTCTATGCGATGGCGCGCGAAGGTCTTGCGCCTGATGACGCGTTTGCATTGCGCGGAAAAATTATCCATGCGCGGCCGATCGATTTTGAATTCAAATCCCCGAACGCATACATCGCGTTTTTTGCGTGCACCGCAGAGGGGCTTCAAAAAGCGTCTGAACTGGCCGACGTGCTGCGCAGCGTCGCGCGAGAAAAGGCGCTGCCGGCATTTGGCGTTGGCGTGTTGCAGGGGGAGTGTCTCGCGCAACTAAGTGCGTCGGGCCGATTCGCGGGAAAGCCGGCGGGAACCGTGATCAGCCTCGCGCTGACGGCGGCAACTGAAGAGGCAGAGGCGCGCGCGCATTCGGCGTAGCCTATGACGATTAATTATTGTCAAGCAAGAAGTGAGACGCCGCGTATCGATCTCAGGTTCTTCGACGCGATCCTCCCAAAAAATTGAAAAGGAGCCAATATGAGACCAAGACATTTTCAACGCCCCGGTGCGATGCTGCTTATCGCGCAACTATCGATTTCGTTTGTGCCATTTCACGCGGTCGCGCAAGGCCGTCCCGACCCCGTCGCGCTGATGGCGGCGCAGCGCGACGCGTTGACCAAACTGGCGTTCATGGATGGCGTTTGGCGCGGCCCTGCCTCCACCGTGCTGCCCAATGGGGCCAAGCATGAAGTCACGCAAACGGAACGCATCGGGCCGCTCTTGGGCGGCACGGTCAAGTTGATCGAAGGTCGAGGTTTTGATGCCGAAGGGCGCACTGGTTTTAACGCCTTCGCCGTGCTTTCCTACAATGTGGCGACCAAGTCGTACAACATGCGCTCGTACGCGCAGGGCTTCTCCGGCGACTACGTATTTCAGTTGACCGATGAGGGATTCAGTTGGGAAATTCCCGCGGGCCCCATGTTGCTCAAGTATCACGCCGTGGTGAAAAACGGCGAGTGGCGCGAAACGGGCGAGCGCATCGAGGCGGGCAAGCCGCCGGTGCGCTTTTTCGAGATGAATTTGAAACGCATCGGCGATAGTGATTGGCCGGGCGCGGGTGCGGTGAGCTGGAAGTAGTTTCGCTTGCGTCGGGACCCTACGCGCGGTTTTCAACCTTCGCATACGTGTAGCGCCGCCACAGAGTTTCAAGTGGCCCGGGGATGTCGAAGTACCGCATTGCATGGCTGAGTGCGATCAGCAAAACGTAAATCGCGACGGCAATTGAAAACAAGCCTGCAGGTTGCAGCGTCGCACCGAGCCCCAGCGTGAAGCCATTCAACAGCAAGGCCATCGCGATCGATTGGCAGACGTAGAGTGTCAAGGCAATGCGTCCTGCCGGCGCGAGCAGCGAGACGACAAGCCGTCCAACGGATCGGCCACCATAAAGCGCGAAGCACGCGACAATTGCGACCGCCATGATCGGTGCCATTTCGCCCGCAGCCATGGCGATCACGGAGTTTGTGGGGATCCATGGATTCTGCGATGCTTGAAGCTGATAGCTCGCATGAAGCAAATTGACCGGCACTCCAACCACCATGCCGAGCCACCACATTTTTTTCCAGAATGTGCGGTGACGCTGCGGATGGCGAAGCAATCCGAGCTGTGCCGCCAATGCCCCGAAGAGGAAAATCGTCATGAAATGCGGAATCACCGCAATGAACGTGAGCGTTACTGTTTTGTAGTCCGAAATTCGTTGAATGGTTGCACCGAGATAATTCGACGTTGAGTAGGCGGCGATCACCTGTGCCGCGTCCTCACGCACTATTCGCTTGCCGGTTTCGATTTCTGCAGTTGTTTCTGTCGAGCCACCCATTGTCAACAGCATCGCGAACAGCATCAACAGTCCGACGGCGATCGCCAACCAGATTTTCGCGGCGGCAAGGAGCTTCCGCGGCCCACAACCGGCGTAATGCCGCAGGATATAGCCGGTGAATGCATAGCGCGTGAGGATATCGCCGAACCACAGCAGCGTGCCATGTGCGAGGCCCATGAAAAGCATCGCATTCATGCGTCTCCCGAAACGCTCTTTCAACGGTACGCCGGCAGCCGCCCATCGGCGCATTTGCACCGCGAAGCCATAGCCGAAACAAAAGCTG
>JANOKK010000149.1:0-4189 GCA_031419255.1 Betaproteobacteria bacterium | reverse complement strand
GCGTCGGCGTCGGCGGCGTAAGGCGTGGGAAATTCGACAATCGCGCCACCCAAGGCGGCACGCATACCGGCCTTTTGCGCGGCGCGCGCGGCGGCATCGTGAAAGAAATACATGTCTGCAAAGCAGGTGGTGCCGGAACGGATCATTTCCGCCGTTGAGATTTCCGTACCGTCGAACACGTACTCGTCCGAAAGTTGCTTGATCTCCGCCGGCCAGATATGATCGTTCAGCCACGTCATTAACGGCATGTCGTCGGCGAGCCCGCGCATCAGCGACATCGCGGAATGGGTGTGCAGATTCACCAGCCCAGGAATCAACACATGATTTGGCATGCGTCGCTCGATTGCATCGGGAAAACGCTGGCGTGCGTCCGCCGAAGGCAAGACGGCTTTGATCCGACCGTTCTCAATGACGACCGAATGATCGGCGAGCGTGACTAAACGAGGCTCGACTGGAATCAGCCAACGTGGGGAGAGGATTTGCGCAGTGGTCATGGCGGTGATCTACAAACAAAAAGCCCCGCACGAAGCGGGGCTCTTGCACATCGTTAAACGCATTACTTGCTGGTGACACCTTTGAATTCGATGTCGACACGGCGGTTCTTGGCGCGGCCTTCAGCGGTCTTGTTGGTCGCAACCGGTTGGGTTTCGCCTTTGCCGAGCGTGGTGATCTTCGCGCTAGCAACACCTTTGGAAACCATGTATTCCTTGACGGACGTCGCACGGCGCTCGGAGAGTTTCTGGTTATAGGCATCGGTGCCGACGGAATCGGTATGGCCGGTGGCGATCACGATTTCAACATCAACGCCAGCCATTTTTGCAACGGCGTCGTCGATCGACTTCTTGCCAGCAGGTTTCAAAACCGATTTATCGAAATCGAACAGCGCTTCGGCCTGGATGGTGATTGCCTTCTTGACGGAAGCAGGGGCCGCAGGTGCAGCGGGCGCTGCCGGTGCTGCCGGTGTTGCCGGGCCGGCTGGCTTGGCGGGTTCCGCAGGTTTCGACGGCGCAGCTGGTTTGGCAGGCTCCGCTTTCTTGCCAGCGCAATCAGGATGATCGATACCGCTCGATTGCACGCAATTGCCCGATCCGTCGCGAATTGGCGCACCGGAGGAGTCGGTCGCGTTGGGTGTGACGCCCGCGTAGGCGACGCTAATGGATGCGACCGAAGCGGCGGCGAGAAATTTGGCGAACAGGGAACTCTTCATTGCGTACTCCCGAGAAAATGGATGGATTTTTATTCGTATTCAGCAGATTAGCCGGCAAGTCTTTAGCAGTTTGTTTAAAAACTTTCGCTCGGTTCCAATTCGAACCACGCGATCCGCTTTTCAACAAACTGCATGAAAATTACTGACGAAATCATACACGAATCGATTTGCCCCATACAACCTTAGAAGGGTGCTTTCGCAACGCAATCGGCTTTGAAGTTGCAATTTAACAACAAAAATGCGCTGGGCTTCGAGGCGGAGGCGGCAGCGAGCGAAAAAACACAAGGTATTGTGTATCACCTACCCATCTATGTATAAGCACTAGTGGTTTTCAACGAAATGGTGTTTTTTTGCAGCGCCTTATGCTAAAATTATCCGTTGTCCTGTACATTATTTTCTTTTAAATCAAGCAATTACAGTAAGGCTGACCTGTGACTGAACCGCAACTGCCGCAATTCGCCAAAGAAACGCTTCCCGTCAGTATTGAAGAGGAAATGCGTAAGAGTTTTCTCGATTATGCGATGAGTGTGATCGTCAGCCGCGCGCTACCGGATGCGCGTGATGGTTTGAAGCCGGTACACCGCCGCGTCTTGTTTGCGATGCAGGAAGTCAACAACGTTTTCAACCGTCCGTATGTGAAATGTGCGCGCATCGTCGGCGACGTGATGGGTAAATACCATCCGCACGGCGATACCGCGATTTACGACACCATGGTGCGGATGGCGCAGAATTTTTCGTTGCGCTATATGCTGATCGATGGCCAGGGAAACTTCGGCTCGGTCGATGGCGACAACGCGGCGGCGATGCGCTACACCGAGTGCCGCATGCAAAAAATATCCTCGGAGTTGATGGCGGATATCGACAGCGACACCGTCGATTTCGGGCCCAACTACGACGGCAAAGAACAAGAGCCGCTGGTGTTGCCGGCGCGTTTCCCCAATCTGCTGGTCAATGGTGCCACCGGTATTGCCGTCGGTATGGCGACCAACATTCCGCCGCACAATTTGTCGGATGTGATCGATGCATGCCACGTGGTGCTCGCCAATCCGGCGGTCGATATTGAAGACTTGATTGCCATCGTGAAAGCGCCGGATTTCCCGACGGCGGGCATTATTTACGGTCTGGAAGGTGTGCGCGACGGTTACCGCACCGGTCGTGGCCGCTGCATCATGCGCGCCCGCTGCCACTTCGAGGACTTGGAGAAGGGCAGCCGCCAGTCGATCATCATCGACGAGCTGCCTTATCAGGTGAACAAGGCGAATTTGCTGGTGCGCATCGGTGAATTGATCCGCGACAAGAAACTTGAAGGCATTTCTGATCTGCGCGACGAGTCCGACAAATCCGGCATGCGCGCGGTCATTGAATTGAAGCGCGGCGAAGTCCCGGAGATTGTGCTCAACAATCTCTACAAGATGACGCAGATGCAGGAGTCGTTTGGCATGAACATGGTTGCGCTAGTGGGCAATCAACCGCGCCTGCTCAACCTGAAACAGTTCATCGAAGTCTTCCTGCGCCATCGTCGCGAAGTGGTCACGCGCCGCACCGCGTTTGAATTGCGCAAAGCGCGCGATCGCGGGCACGTGCTTGAAGGTCTCGCGGTCGCGTTGTCGAATGTCGATGAAATCATCGAGTTGATCAAGCGATCTGAAACACCGGCAATCGCCAAAGAAGGCCTGATGAACACCATCTGGCGCTCAAAATTGGTTGAGGAAATGCTTGCGCGCGCAACGGCCCAATCGTACCGTCCCGACGGCCTGCATAAAGATTTTGGTCTGCAGAAAAACGGCTATCGGCTCTCCGATACGCAGGCACAGGCGATTCTCGAACTGCGTTTGCAGCGTTTGACCGGTCTCGAGCAAGACAAGATCGTTGCCGAGTACAAAGAGGTGATGGACAAGATTACCGACTTGCTCGATATCCTGTCAAAGCCGGTACGTGTGACGGGAATGATTTCCGAAGAGTTGCGCGTCATCAAGGAGCAATACGGCGACAAGCGTCGCTCGGAAATCGTTACCAACGGCCAGGAAATGTCGATTGAAGATTTGATCGCCAACGAAGAAGTCGTGGTGACGATGTCGCACGCCGGCTACATCAAGTACCAGCCGGTGGCGGATTATCGCGCGCAGAAGCGCGGCGGGCGCGGCAAGCAGGCGACGGCGATGAAGGAAGACGATTTCATTGAAACGCTCTTCATCGCGAAGACGCACGATTACGTTTTGTGTTTCTCCAACAAAGGCCGAGTGTATTGGGTCAAGGTGTACGAAATTCCGCAGGGTTCACGCGCCTCGCGCGGCAAGCCGATCATCAATCTGCTGCAGATGCTGCCGAATGAAAAAATCAGCGCAGTGTTGCCGGTGCAGGCGTTCGTCGAAGACAAATTTGTGTTTTTCGCGACCAGCGAAGGCGTGGTCAAGAAAACCGCATTGTCGGATTTTGGCAACCCGCGTAAAGCCGGCATCATCGCGATTGCGCTCGATGAAGGCGACAGCCTTATCGGTGTCGCGTTGACCGATGGCAAACACGACGTGATGCTGTTTTCCAACGAAGGCAAGGCGGTTCGTTTCGAGGAATCCGATGTGCGCTCGATGGGGCGCGACACGCGAGGCGTGCGCGGCATGAATCTGTCCAAGGGCGGCAAGGTTATTTCGATGTTGGTCGCCGAGAACGAAGAAGATTCCGTCTTGACAGCAACAGAACGTGGCTACGGCAAACGCACCGCGATTTCCGAATACACGCGTCATGGTCGCGGTACGCAGGGCATGATTGCAATCCAGACCTCGGCCCGTAACGGCAAAGTCGTCGCCGCCGTGTTGGTGCGCGCGGAAGATGAAATCATGATGATCACCACCGGTGGCGTACTCATTCGCACGAAAGTGAAACAAATCCGCGAAATGGGCCGTTCCACGCAGGGTGTGACGTTGATCAATCTCGACGTCGGACTCCACCACTTTCTGCAACCCGGAAAGCTTTTGTCCGTCGTCG
>JANOKK010000148.1:0-3029 GCA_031419255.1 Betaproteobacteria bacterium | reverse complement strand
CACCGATGGCATTGTCATCGTTGGCACGACCGGCGAATCGCCGACCGTCGATTTCGACGAGCACGAGTCGCTCATAAAAGCCGCAGTCGAATACGCTGCCAAGCGAATTCCGGTCATCGCCGGCACCGGCGGCAATTCCACCAAAGAAGCGATTCACCTGACTGAATTTGCAAAGCGGGCCGGCGCGGACTATGCGTTGTCGGTTGTGCCGTACTACAACAAGCCGACGCAGGAAGGGCAGTACCGGCACTTTCGCGCGATCGCCGAAGCCGTCGATATGCCGGTGATCTTGTACAACGTGCCTGGTCGCACGGTTGCCGATCTGTCGGCGGACACCACCATCCGTCTTGCTGAAATACCCAATATTGTCGGCATCAAGGACGCGACGGCAAATATGGCGCGCGGTGCCGAATTGTTGAAACGTACACCGAAAAATTTCGCCGTTTACAGTGGCGAAGATGTGTCAACACTCGCGTTGATGCTGCTGGGCGCGCACGGCACCATCTCGGTCACCGCCAATGTCGCGCCGCGATTGATGCGCGAAATGTGCGATGCCGCGCTTAAAGGCGAGCGGCAGCGCGCCATCGACATCAACAATCGATTGCTGGACTTGCACAATCAATTGTTTCTGGAGTCCAACCCGATCCCCGTGAAATGGGCACTTTGGAAAATGGGCCTTATCGAGTCCGGTATCCGGCTCCCACTCACACCGTTCCACGAGAAATTTCACGGCGCATTGCTGGATGCAATGGTCAACGCCGGAATCACCGTGCGCGACATGGCCCAGACCCACGCCCAGGCCGCCGCTACACCCGCACCCGCCGATCACGCAAAGGAAGCCGCTTAAATGATGTCTCGAAATCACGTTGTCACCACCTTGCTGTGCCTGCTGCTGGCGGGTTGCGGCTTCATGTCAAACAAGGGTGCGGACTATCGTTCGCAAGGCGGAAAGATTCCCTCGCTCGAAGTGCCACCCGATCTCACGTCACCGATTGCCGACGATCGATTTGTCATTCCCGACTCGAAGGCAACGTCCTTTTCGACATACACGCGCGAGCGCGGAAGCGTTCCCGTGAGCGGCAGCGCTGTGCTACCGAAAGTGGAAAACGCGCGCATCGAGCGCGCCGGCGAGCAGCGCTGGCTGGTTGTGAAAGCGACCCCCGCGCAAGTCTGGTCGACGACCAAAGAGTTCTGGGCGGAAACCGGATTTGTCTTGAAGCGCGAAACGCCTGAAGCTGGCATCATGGAAACCGATTGGGCCGAAAACCGATCAAAAATTCCCGAAGACATCATCCGCCGTACCATTGGCCGAGTGCTAGACGGGCTCTACGATACCGGCACCCGCGACAAATTCCGCACGCGAATTGAACCCGGTGCCGAGCCAGGCACGACGGATATTTACATCAGCCACCGTGGTGTCGAAGAAATTTATACCAGCGCCGAGAAGAACACGACGGTTTGGCAACCGAAACCGGCCGATAAAGAGCTTGAAGCCGAAATGCTCGCGCGTTTGATGGTGAAGTTTGGATTTGGCGGCGGTGCCGACAAGGCAACGACCATCGCGACCGCTGCAGGCACGCCTGCCAATGTATCTCGCGCATCCTATGACAAGACCAAAGGCGGCCCACTCAAGGTTAATGAGCCGTTTGATCGTGCCTGGCGGCGCGTCGGGTTGGCGCTGGATCGCGTCGGTTTCACGGTTGAGGATCGTGATCGCTCAAAAGGGCTTTTCTTCGTACGCTATATCGATCCGGAAGCGGACGCGAAAACCGGCAAGGTCAAGGGATTTTTGGAAAAACTTGCGTTCTGGCGCAAGGACGATCCGATCAGCTCGAAACCGCAATACCGCGTGTTTGTCGCCGAAACCGCTGGGATTTCCGATGTGGTCGTGCAAGATGCCGCCGGCAAAATTGACGACTCTACAACGGCCAAACGTATTCTCGGCTTGTTGCTGGATCAATTGCGATAGCGCCGTCGTCTGAAAAGTTGCACGGTTGCGGCGATTGCATGAGCCGCCCGCGTCGCACGAACCCGTTGCCGCAATGACGTTGCGATTCTCCTCGCTAGGCAGCGGCAGCGACGGCAACGCCCTCATCGTTCGCGTCAGCAACCACGCGTTGATGATGGATTGCGGCTTTGGTCTCGCCGAGACGGAAAAACGCCTGCAGCGTGCGGGTCTGGTTGCCGATGATCTCGATGCCATCGTCGTTACCCATGAGCATGCCGATCATATCGGTGGCGTCGCGCGGTTCGCGCAAAAACACCAGATTCCGGTTTGGCTCACGCACGGCACCGCCAGATTCTGGAATGCGGCGGCGTTTCCAAAGTCGCTGATTCGATTTGTCGATCCACATCACGCGTTCGCGGTCGGCGATATTCAGGTGACGCCTTACCTGGTGCCGCACGACGCGCATGAGCCGGTGCAATATGTGTTCTCCGACGGCAAATCACGCCTCGGCGTGCTGACCGATACCGGCACCATCACCGAACACATCGAGAACCATTTGTCAGGTTGCGAGGCGTTGGTACTCGAATGCAATCATGATCTGAACATGTTGATGGACGGCCCCTATCCGGTCGGTCTGAAAAAACGTGTTGCGGGCCGTTTTGGTCATCTCGATAATCTGGCCGCCGCAGCATTGCTGAGAAACATCGATTGCACTAAGTTGCGGCATGTGCTCGCCGCGCATTTGTCCAAACAAAATAACCGACCAGAACTGGCTCGCAGCGCATTGGCCGGGGCATTGTCTTGCGCAGAAGGCTGGGTGGGAATCGCTGAACAGGCGAATGGATTCGACTGGCGCGAAATTTAGCCCGAAGCCTCCGACCGAGGGCATGCACCAACAAAAACGCCGGACACTCTTTCGAGTGCCCGGCGTTTTGTTTTATGACTGGGCGACTATGCAGTCGCCAGTAATAAATTACTTCTTTGGTGCAGCGGCAGGAGCAGCGGCTTTGGCGGCTTCAACAGCTTTGCCAGCAGCGTCTTTGGCGGCTTCAACTGACTTGCCAGCAGCGTCTTTGGCAGC
>JANOKK010000147.1:0-3053 GCA_031419255.1 Betaproteobacteria bacterium | reverse complement strand
GAAGGTTGTGTGGGACGCGCGATCCAGAAAAACCAGCGCAAGGGGTTGCCGACCGATTTTCTGAGTCTCAAATTGCCGCCGGAAACGCGGCAATATGTACCAAAACTGCTGGCCGTGAAAAACATCGTGCTCGCACCGACCAGTTTCGGCATCACGCTCGACACCGTACATAACCGACCCTATTTCGGCAAAGTGGCCGCGCCGGCAAAAATCGATGTAAAACTCGCCGCGCGTTTGGCCGAAATGCCGGAAGATGATTTCGCCGCGCTCAATCCCGCATTCAATCGACCGGTCGCCTCCTCCGAAACCGGCTACTTTCTGGTGCCGGCCGATAAAGCGGACGCGTTTCGCGAAAACATGGCGCTTTATCAGTCGCTCAACGGGCCGCTCGTTTCATGGCAAACCATCAATGCCAAACGCGGCGAAGCGGTGGACAGCGTCTCACGCAGATATGGCTTGACGGCATCCTACCTGCGCGCAACCCATACCTCGTTGCCAGAGAAAAAAGGCAAGTTCACGCAAAATACTTCGATCATGGTGCCAATGCACAAAGAGGCCAAAATCATCACCGCCACACTCGACCGGCGTGATGCGATGAGACGGGCGTCGAGCACAATATCCGCGCTTGAACTGGTGTCGGGTGGGCCTATTCCGCTGGAGGCGATCACCGAAACAATTCCGGCACTCATATCTGTCGCGACCGATTTGCCGAATGAGATCGCAGCACCTATTTTGAGTGCGGCGGCGGCAATTCCATCGACTTATCGAGTCGCCGCTGGCGATACTTTGTTTTCAATTGCGCGGCGATTTGGCCTGTCGGTCGACCAGATCAAATCGAAAAATCGCGTTGCCGGTAATGTCCTGCAGGCCGGGCAGACGCTGCAGCTCATTGCCGATGTGCCACAGATCGCGGCACACCAGGTTCGCGCCGCCGCTCCCGTATCGCTGCCCGCTCAAGCGCAACGAAGTAACGCGCGCCCAAATCAGAATGAAGCGCCTGCGCCTCGTACCTATGTGGTGCGCGCGGGCGACAGCCTGTTCGCCATCGCGATGAAATTCGGTGTTGAACTCGATGACCTGCTGCGCTGGAACCGGCTTAACGGGCGCACCGTCATTCAACCGGGGCTGAAAATACGCCTCGCCTCGTTGTAGATTTCACAGCCGTCGTATTTACTGCATGGTCACTGCAAGGACATCGTCATGATTCAGTCTCGGCCCCGTTCGCTCGTCGTCACGCTCGTCGGCCCGGATCGCCCGGGCATCGTCAGTGCGGTTTCGGATAAGGCGGTGCTTCACGGCGCGAGTTGGGCTGACAGCGTCATGTCCAATTTCGCGGGGCAATTCGCGGGCATCGTGCAGCTGCAAGTCAAAGCGGAACACTGCGACGCACTGATCGCGGCCCTGCGCGCGCTGGAATCCCCGGGCATGCGAATCAGCGTCGCGCGCAGCGAAGAAGCGCCCGCCACGCTCGCAACGCGGCGCGTGAAACTTGATTTGATCGGCCATGATCGGCCCGGCATCGTCCACAGTATTTCCAGCGAACTCGCGTTGCGCAAGGTCAGCATCGAGAAACTCGAAACGCACATCGTCAGCGGTGCAATGTCCGGCGAACAAATGTTTCAGTTGCGCGCGTTATTGTCAGTGCCTGCGGCGCTTGATGAGAACGAGCTGCGCGAAGGACTTGAAGGGCTGGCCAACGAATTGATGGTCGATATTTCGTTCGATGCGACCAACGCCACCTGATTGCAACTACGCGTGCCAATGGCGCGCGAAAAAGTGATGGCACAACGAGTTCTCGTTGCGACTGCGGATACGCCGCCGATAACGGGTGTGGTGAATCAATAGTGGCGAATTTCATCGGCGGGCCAGGCGATTTTGCAGTTTAAAATCGCCGGCCCAACGATTCTGAAATTCAGCCCAACCCATTGCCTGTTGCAACGAATCCAGCACTGGCGCGGCGTTCGAAACACTTTCGCAAGAAGAGGCTCGCCATTGCTGGTGTTTTCACCAATCTCGCTGCTACGCCGCCACCGTCTCCTGCCAGCCTTTCGGCACTGACCCGAGCAATTTCTTCGTATATTCCTGTTGCGGATTCAGGTAAATATCATCCGAATTCGCGACTTCAATCACGTCACCATCCGACATCACCATCACCTGGTCCGATATGTATTTCACCACCGCCAGATCATGCGAGATGAAGATGTAGCTCATGTGATATTCGTCCTGCAAATCCTGTAACAGATTCAACACTTGCGCCTGCACCGAGACATCGAGTGCCGATACCGATTCATCGCAAATCAGCACATCGGGTTTCATGGTCAGGCAACGCGCGATCGCGATGCGCTGACGCTGACCGCCGGAAAACTCGTGCGGGTATTTGTAGAACGACACCTCGGGCAGACCCACGCGTTTTAACAACGCCATCGCCATTTGCACGCGCTCCTGCTCGTCCTTGCCGATTGAATGAATCACCATCGGCTCCAGCAAAATTTGGCCGACGGTGAAGCGCGGATTCAGCGATGCGTAAGGATTTTGAAAAACAATCTGGATGCGGCGCTTATATTTCAAAAATTCGTCTTCAGAAAGTTTCAATAAATCGACGCCATCGAACAACACTTCGCCGCCGGTGGCATCGTGCAATCGCATCAGCGTGAGGCCCACGGTGGTTTTTCCGGAGCCGGATTCGCCGACCAGACCCAGCGTTTTGCCGCGCGCGAGTTTAAAGGTCGCGTCTTTCACGGCGGGTACATCGCGCTTCTTGAAAAAACCATCCTTCAGTGAAAAATGCTTCGAGAGGTTTTTCACTTCCAGCACGATCTGATCACCCGGCGCATAACCGCGTTTGCGTTGTACTTTGTGGATCGGCTGCAAGCCGGCCGCCCCCATGAAGTCGTCGATCACCGGCAAGCGCATCGGCCGCGAATCCACATTCGGCCGGCAAGACAACAGCGCCTTGGTGTATGGATGCTGGGCGTTTTCAAAAATCTGTTTGGCCGTACCCTTCTCTTTGATGTCGCCGTTTTGCATTACCACCACGTGATTGGCGATCTCGC
>JANOKK010000146.1:0-1002 GCA_031419255.1 Betaproteobacteria bacterium | reverse complement strand
AAAATTGTAGTCTGAGGCGTTCATTGCAAACGGCCACAACCGCTCTGCGGGGATTGCGGCCGTTTATTCCAATCGCCCGAAAGTCGGCATTGCGTCAGCCGCTTTCGCCCCCACGCTATGCCAGCGCGGCACTTGCACCTTTGCATATGACACCCGCCTCGTCTCGATTGACCACCGTCACATTCAAATCGCGCAGCAAGCCATTGTTCAATCCGTAAATCCAGCCATGTACGGCAAGCTCCTGCCCGCGCTCCCACGCATCGCGCACGATCGTGGTTTGACAGACATTGGCGACTTGCTCGATCACGTTGAGTTCGCAAAGCCGATTCGCGCGTTCATTCGACAGTCCAATCGCATGTAGTGCGTCCGCATGTTTGTCGCGCACATCGTGAATGTGATGCAACCAGTTATCCACCAACCCCAGCCGATCGCCAAACAACGCCGCGCGCACGCCGCCGCAACCGTAGTGCCCCACCACCATGATGTGCTCGACCTTCAACACATCCACCGCGAATTGCACCACCGACAGACAGTTCAAATCGGTATGCACCACCACGTTGGCAATATTGCGATGGACGAACACTTCGCCCGGCATGAGGCCAACGATTTCATTGGCCGGCACGCGGCTATCCGAGCACCCGATCCAAAGGAATTTAGGGTTCTGTTGCTTCGCGAGTTTTTCAAAAAAATCCGGGTGCTCGGCGCGAATGCGGTCGGCCCAGGCACGGTTTTTTTGGAAGAGGGATTCCAGATTTTTGTCTTTAAGGGTCATGGGGCTAGTCGATTCAGCAATAAATCATTGTGCCATCGCGATGGGTATCGCTGCGCTCCACCCATCCTACATTTATCTTCGTAGGATGGGTGGAGCGTAGCGATACCCATCATTTCATCCCTCAGTAGTCTCACCGAAATTCACCACGTCCACCTCGGGGCTTCCAGTCCAATCCTTCGGCAAAATGCCGTCACGGACAAATCGATGAAACGACGAATGCGGCCAAGCGG
>JANOKK010000145.1:0-6265 GCA_031419255.1 Betaproteobacteria bacterium | reverse complement strand
TGGTGCTCGATGAAGCCGGCGACAAGTTGCTCGACATGATGTTGCGCACCGCGAATGGCCGGTTGACGGCGGCTGAGGCGTTGGGGCATCGCGAATTTGTGTTGACGCGGCTGTACGAGAGCGCGTAGCGAAAAAAGATGTAGATCGCCATTTGGTGCGGGTTTCTGGACGATTTTGCTCGGAAAGGCGCGCCGGATATAGGGTTCCTTCTAGGGGTACTTCTATTAACTCTGTCATTCTCGCGAACGCGGGAATCCAAATTTCGTAAACCTATGAGATGCAACGAAAAATGGATCCCCGCGTTCGCGAGAATGACAAGAATTGAGCGTAAATAGAAGTACCCTTTACAAGAAATAACCCTTCCCCGCGCAGGCGGGGATCCAAGTTCGCGTGGTGTGCAACGCGATGCTTGGGCCCCAGCTTTCGCCGGGGAAGGATAAATACTGAAGTTATTGTCTTGAATTTATCTCCGAGAAATTTCCCCTGCGACCAAGCTCCACTCCTTTGGCCCCTATGAAAATCCTCATCACCGAACCCATGGAAGCGGCCTCCGTCGCGGACCTTAAGTCGAAATTCGAAATCCACCACGACGCGGGACTCGTCGACCGCCGCGCAGAATTGATCGCGAAATTGGGCGACATCGATGCGCTGATCGTGCGCAACCGCACGCAGGTGAATGGCGAAATTCTCGCCTCCGCACCGAAGCTGAAAGTGGTTGGGCGCCTCGGTGTTGGCCTCGATAACATTGACATGCCCGCCTGCAAGGCGCGCAACGTCGAAGTGATCCCCGCAACCGGTGCCAACGCGCAATCGGTCGCGGAATATGTGATCGCCACCGCGATGATGCTATTGCGTGGCGCTTATTTTTCGACGGCGGCGACAGCTTCGGGCACGTGGCTGCGACCACAGCTATCGAATGGCCGCGAGATCGGCGGCAAGACGCTCGGCATCGTCGGCTTCGGCAGCATTGGCCGATTGACTGCCGGCTACGCGCAGGGCCTGGGCATGCGCGTGATCGGCTGCGACCCGATGATTCCCGCCAACTCACTCGTGTGGAGTGAAACGAAAACCACCTGCCGCACACTCGATCAACTGCTGGCAGAGAGCGATGTCGTGTCGCTGCACATTCCATTGATGCCAGAGACTCGCAACCTGATCAATGCCGCGCGTCTCGCGAGCATGAAACCGGACGCGGTGCTGATCAATTCCGCGCGTGGCAGTATTGTCGATGAACCGGCGTTGGCGGCGGCGCTAAGAGCGAAAAAACTCGGCGGTGCCGCGCTCGACGTATTTGACGATGAACCATTGAAGGCGGGTTCTGTGTTCGTCGATTGCCCCAATCTTATTCTTACGCCGCACATCGCCGGCGTAACGGCGGAAGCGAATGTGCGCGTGAGCAGCATGATCGCCGAGCGCGTCGCGGCGTTTCTGACCACCGCGAAATAGCCACGCATACGCACCGACGACAACATGCCCAAACAAAACCTCGATCACCTTTCCACGCTCGCCACACGTGCACTCGTCAATGCCGGCGCTTCCGCAATCATGGCTGAGGCCACGGTGCGCGCGCTGCGTTACGCCGAAGCACGCGGCCTGCCCTCGCACGGCTTCACGCGCGTGCTGCAGTATCAGATGCATTTGCGCAATGGCCGCGCCAATGGACAGGCGGTGGCGAAAGTGGTCAACGGCAAACCCGCCGCGTGCCTGATCGATGCCGAACAAGGCCTCGCGTTTCCCGCCTGCGAATTGGCGATTCGCGAAGCGATTGCGCGCGCGAAAATTTCCGGTGCGTGCTTTGTCGGTGTCAACAACAGCCATCATTTTGGGGCGGCTGCGTATCACGTCGAGGCGGTGGCCGCCGCGAAAATGGTCGGCCTCGCGTTCGGCAATTCGCCCTCCGCGATGCCTGCATGGGGCGGCAAGCGCGGCATCTTCGGCACCAATCCGATCGCCGCCGCTTTTCCCCGCGCACACGAACCGCCATTGCTGATCGATCTCTCGCTCTCCGAAGTCGCACGCGGTAAATTGATGATCGCCGCTAAAAAAGGCGAGGCGATTCCGCTCGGCTGGGCACTCGATAAAGACGGCAAACCCACCACCGACCCAAAGGCCGGCATGGAAGGCACCATGATGCCAGCGGGCGGCGTAAAGGGTGCGATGTTGGCGTTGATCGTCGAGTTGCTGTGTTGTGCGCTGACGGGTGCCGCGTTTGGCTACGAAGCCGATTCGTTTTTCGTCGATGAAGGCAACGCGCCTCGCATCGGCCAGGCGTTTCTGGTGATCGATCCCGATGCACTCGCGGGCCGCGAGATGTTTTTTTCGCGCATTGAAACGCTCATCGCAGTAATGTTGGCCGACGAAGGCGTGCGCCTGCCGGGCTATCGGCGTGCGGGACTTGCGGCGGAAAATGAAAACGTGGGCGTGGAAATTCCGGCAGCGTTAATGGCGGATTTGGAGCGGCTGGCTGGGGTGTAACGCGCTACTTCACCATCGCCGCGTACACCATATTGGCAATCACCTGCCGATAGTAAGGCCGCATTCCCGGCGCTTGCATCATCCATACCACTGCGAGTTTTTCTTTCGGGTCGATCCAGAAATTGGTGCCGCTGATGCCGTTCCAATCGGCGACGCCGATCGAGCCCGGTGTGTTGGCGCCGCCGAGGTCGGTGCGAATTGCGAAGCCCAATCCAAAGCCGTAGCCGGGACGCGGGCCGAGAATGATCTGGCCGGCCGGGGCGGCGAGGCGCATCACCGGCAGCGTATCGGACAACATCAATTCCACCGTCTTTGGCGCGAGAATGCGCGCATCCTCAAGCGCGCCGCCATTGAGCAGCATTTGCGCGAAGCGAAGGTAATCATCCGCCGTGGACATCAGCCCTTCGCCACCGGAAAATCGCGGCGGTGATTTGCGCGGGTCACTCATCGGCGTTTTCACTTTCCACACGGAATCGATCTCGAACGGCTCCGCGATGCGCGCGTGTTTTTCCGCGGCCACGACAAAGGACGTGTCTTGCATTTTCAAAGGCCGAAAAAGTTTCTCGGCGAGAAACACCTCCAGCGATTGCCCCGACACGCGTTCCAGAATGACGCCGAGCACATCGTTGGCGACGCTGTATTCGAAGCGGCTGCCGGGCTGCGATTGCAGGGGCGCTTTGGCGAGTTTTTGAATCCACTCCGCACTCGATTCATTGACGCCATCCAGCCCGAGCTTTTTGTATTCATCCTTCACCAGCGATTTGCCTTCGAACGCGTAAGTGAGGCCGGCCGAATGGCGCAGCAGATCGTGTATCGACATCTCGCGCGTGGCGGGGATGAGGTCTAGCGACTTCGCGCCCGCTGCGTCGCTGCGCTCGACGCCGACTTGTCGATTTTTCAGTTCCGGCAAATATTTTGACGCGGGATCCGCCAATGCCAATTGACCTTCTTCGACCAGCATCATTACCGCAACGGAAATGATCGGTTTGGTCAACGAATGAATGCGAAAAATCGAATCGCGGCGCATCGGTTGAGTGCCGCGCGGATCTTGAATGCCAGCAATGTGCGCATACACCGGCGCACCGTTGCGTGCCACCAACAATACCGCACCGGGCAACATCGTGTCCTCTACGTCCTGATCAATTTTCACGCCGACTCTCGCCAGCCGCGACGCAGAAAAACCCTGCGATTCGATCGTGACACCGGGTGCAAGGTCTGCGGCTGAAGCGAATGCGGCAACGCCCAGCAACCATGCAGTAGTCAAGCGTGCGACTAACGAACAACGCGTCATGATGTGATCCAATATTTGCAGGCGTGGACGCGATTATCCGCGATTCGTTCACGTTAGTTGCAAAGAAAAAGTGTTGCCGCCTTTCCCACAGGCGTGTAGCGTGATGGATGCAGTGCTTCGCCAAGATTGGCCGGCGCGAATTGATGAACGAATCCGGGGAAACAAATGCGTCTCGAAGATGAAACCGAAAGCAGCAACGTGGAAGATCGCCGTGGTGGCGGCATGGCGCGCGCGGGTGGCGTCGGTATTGGCACCGTGGCGATTGCGCTGATCGCGAGTTATTTTCTGGGCATCGATCCACGCACATTGCTTGGTGTGGCGGAGCAGGTGCAGAACGTGCAGCAATCCAATCCCTCGCCGGGCAAACCGATCGACCCCGCCAGTGATCCGGATGCGGCGCTGAAATCCGAGATGGGCAAAATTTTGCACAAGACGGAAAACACCTGGGGCGAAATGTTTCAGAAGGGCGGCGGTCTGTACCAGAAGCCAAAGCTGGTGTTGTTTCGCGGGCAAACGCCGACCGCCTGCGGCGCGGGACAGGCCGCAATGGGCCCGTTCTACTGTCCGGGCGACCAGAAGGTTTATCTCGACATGGCGTTCTTCCGCGAATTGGAAACGCGCTTCAAGGCCGGCGGCGATTTTGCGCGCGCCTATGTGATCGCGCACGAGATCGGCCATCACGTGCAATTTCTCACCGGCGTTACTGAAAAGACGGACGCGCTGCGCGGAAAATTGAGCGAAAAAGAATACAACAAGGTTTCCGTGCGGGTGGAATTGCAGGCGGATTGTTTTGCCGGCGTGTGGGCGCATCAAGCGAATCGCGCCAAACCATTTCTCGATCCGCAAGATGTTGATGAAGCGTTGCGCGCGGCCAACGCCATCGGCGACGACATGCTGCAAAAGCAATCGCGAGGCGTGGTGGTGCCGGATTCCTTCACGCACGGCAGCTCCGCTCAACGCATTCGCTGGTTCAAGACCGGCTTTGAGGGCGGCAGCATGAAAGCCTGCGATACGTTTGCGGTGCGGGATTTGTAGGTCGGCGTGAGTCGAGATTGGCGGGGTGACAGGCGCAGCGCAATAGGAAATGTCGATATGAAAACGTAAGCACTGGCGCGGCATTTAGGCCATTTGTGCTTGTAGATGCCCGTAAATGCTGGAGTTTTCGCCGTGGAATGCATCAATTCCATTTCTCAATCATCCGTGCTGTCATCCTGAGCGAAGCGAAGGATCTGGTTGCGACGAGATCCTTCGCTTCGCTCAGGATGACACCGTTATATTTGCGGTTTTTTGGATTTAGTCAACGCATATGGGCACTTTCTGGAAGGATGAAAATTTGAGGCAAATGGAAATACCTACATTTGTGGCGGAAAATTTGATCCGGGATTTGAATTGGCGTGACTGCATCGCCGCCGTGCGGAAAAATACACCGTTTTACGCGATGATTCCTGTGTGACGCGACACTGTAAGTTCGCTGCCACTTTCATGAAGGTTCAATCATGCTCACCGCCACCTGCCACTGCGGCAACGTTCGCATCGCCGTACCGCGAAAACCGCGCCGCCTGACCAGTTGCAATTGTTCGATCTGCCATCGGCTCGGCACACTGTGGGCCTACTATCCCGCCGACAAAGTAAAGATTGACGCCAAACGCGGCGCCACTGACGAATATATTTGGGGCGACAAGATGCTCAAGATCGTGCGTTGCAAGAATTGCGGCTGCGTCACGCATTGGGCCTCGCTGATCGTCACCAAAGACAGCCGCATGGGTGTCAATGCGCGCGGCTTCGAGCGAGGCGCAATCGAGGGCATCCGTGTGCGGCGCTTCGATGGTGCAGATACGTGGAAATTTTTGGATTGACCGCGATGTCCGAAGCGTTTCCGCCTTTGCCGCAAATCCAGACAGGTCGCTATCGCCACTACAAAGGCGGCGAATACGCAGTGATCGGCGTGGCGCGACATAGTGAAACGCTGGAGCTGATGGTGGTGTATCGACCAATCAATGACGACATCGGCTGGTGGGTGCGGCCGCTGGCGATGTTTTTTGGCGACGTGGACATCGATGGTGTTTGCCAGCCGCGTTTTGTGCGGATTGCGGATTGATTGAATTGCGAGCAATTTTCCCTTTTGCCGCCCAGTTTTCTCCGACGAAAACGTCTATTGCGCGCTGATACACATTTAGCACAACCACCACGCCCTCACGGATAAGTAAACACCGCATAGGGGTTGATGGGCGTCCCTGCCCACCAGCGTTTTTCCAGCCCTAGCCGAAAGATGGCGAAGTGCAAATGCGGGGCGTTGGCGGCCGCGTTGCCGGTGGTGCCCACATAGCCGAGAATGTCGCCGCGCGCGACCTGCATCCCTTCTTTCACGTCATCCGCATAGCGATCAAGATGCGCGTAGTAGTAAGAAAAATTTCCGGCCGGGTCGAATTGATAGAGCGTGATACCACCGGGTACGCTGCGAAATAGTTTCACTACGCAACCATCGCCGGTGGCGATGAC
>JANOKK010000144.1:0-6937 GCA_031419255.1 Betaproteobacteria bacterium | reverse complement strand
AAGGAATAGAGATGCGACAACGTTGGATTTTCTTGATTGCGTTTGCACTGGTGTTCTACGGCAACGGCGCGGGCTTCATTGAGAGCTTTGTAAACTATCCCAGTTGGTCTCTCATCGGCGTTGATGGGTTCATCGCGTACCATCGGTTCATCTCGCCGCGAGTGCTGGCGTTTCTGGTGGCACCAGTGCTACTTGGCACGGTGTTTACGATCCTCATGTTGTGGGCGCGGCCGAGCGCGATTCCAGTCTGGGTCGTGTGGGCAGCGATTGCTGCACAAGCCGTCGTCTGGGTCTCGACCGCGGCGATACAGGTACCGATCCAGCTCCAACTTAGCGCGCACGGGCAATCGATAGAGTTGATTGAGCGCCTGATCGAGACCAACTTTTGGCTGCGCAGGATTCCGTACGCGGCATGTGCAGGATTGTTTCTATGGATGGCCGCGAAAGTCATCGGCGCGGGCGATGAGAGGCGTGTCGCCTGACAAGGGCATGCGGGCGATCCGCCAAGTTGGCCTTTGGCGGCGCTTCGCAAGACACCACAGAGCGATTCCATGCGTGAGTCGTGATCGCGCTATGCAACCATCTGCGACCTCACAAGCCTATTTCCCCGCCACCTCCGCCGACAACACATCACCCGGCCCGAAAACCCAGGTGCGCGTGATATGCAAAATATCGGTGTCGAGTTTGAAACTATCGGGGAAACGCTCGAACGGCGTTGACAATGTGACAATGCGTCGCACCGCGTCTTTGAGCACTTTGTTGGCGCGCGACGAGTGGATTTCGATGTCTTCGACTTCGCCGTTGGCTTTGATCGCAACCGTCACTTGCACTGAGCCGTGGATGCCGCGCGCGCGCGCTTGACCGGGATAGTTGAGATTGCCGACGCGCTCGATTTTTTGCCGCCAGTTGTCGACATATACCGCGAAGCGATATTCCTGTGTGCGGCCGCCGACGAACTTGCGTTTCGGGCGCTGCTGATAGGCCTGGTATTCCTTGGATATTTGCGCCTCCAGACGCTGGATCTCGATCGACTTTTGCATGACATCCGCCGTGCTGACGGGGTCAGGCGTGCCGGATTCCTTTTGAGCAATTTCGCCTTGCATGACTTTCGCGGTCGAGCGCACTTGCGTCATCAGCGTTTTCATTTCCTGCTCGAGTTGCTTGACGCGTTCCTGCGCCTGTTTCGCGTTCTGCGCAGCAGTTTGCTCGATTGCAGGCAGCGGTGTGGACGCGCGCAGTTTCTCGTCGGTGTTGCCGCCGCCGTCGAGACTGGCTTGCGCGAGGGCGTCGGCCTTTTTCGGCTTCGTTGCCGATTTGGCATTGACCAGCACCACGTCCATCACGTTGTGCGGCGGCGCGAATTGATTGGGGTCGAACAATTTCGCGCCGACAAGGAAAATCAATATCGCGTGAAAGGTAATCGACGTCAACACCGAGGACTGCATCGGCACCGATACCGCCAGCGCGCGTTGCAGCGACAGAAACACCGGCGGCGGCGGGAGGGCGGCCACCGCATCGAGTTTTAGATTGATGCGGGTATCGATTTTGCGGGCAAATTCGCGGGGCTTTTCAAGCATGGCGAATCGCCGCTAATGCAGGCGAAAAAGCATGCCCGCATTCTAGCAGGCAGCTTGCGCGCTACGTCGGCGCCACTGGATCCGCTAGCGTGAATTGACCTGCAATGCTCCAGTAATCGATCGCGCCCACATTCACCGTCACCGGCGTCTTTGGTGGCAAATCGGGATTGCGCTCTAGTTTGACGATCAGCGGCAATGCGTTTGCGCGCACCAACTCGTCGCGGATCATGGTGCCTTCGAATTGCGCGACGCCTTCCTGTTCTAGGTAGCGCAGGCACCAGAAGCGTTCCAGATTGCGCTGGAATTCGTTGTAGGCGTCATAGGTGAGATCGAAGCGTTTGGCGACTTCATTCAGGCGACTCAATGAATCGCGCACCCGCTTTTGATAAAGCGGTGTTTCGCCGCGAATGAAGGCAATCAATTGGCGCTGATTGATGAGATCCACATAGCGCCGCAATGGCGAACTCGACCACGCATATTGCGCCACGCCGAGACCTTCGTGCGGCAACGCATCGGTGGTCATGCGGGTCTTGGCGTTCTGCTGCGTGCGATAGATCGCGGCGACACCGTTGTCGGCGAGCAATTTGCCCCATTCGCTGTTGACGAAAATCATCAATTCGGACACGACCGTGTCGATCGGATTGCCGCGCTTCCTGGTGGAGATGGCAATTTTCCCGTCGACGATATCGAAGTTGTAGTCAACGCGATCCTGCTCGTTTTCATTCTTGCCGCGCCGCACGCCGAGCGCCTTGGCGACCTTGTGCAACAGGATCAATTCTTCGCCATATTCGCCGTCGGCTTGGCCCCGTGCGATCGCGTCCTCGTGGAAATAATCCTCAAGCGCGCCGATGCGCAGATTGCTGGCGATTGTCACGCGCTCGATCACGGAACGGGTCGAGGTAATTTCAAAACTCGTGCGGTCGAATACAGCGTAGTACGATACTACCGGACACACGCGCCCCGCCGCGAGTGTGGCCTGCTGGATGGCGGCGGGCGGCAACATGGTGATTTTGTCGCCGGGAAAATACACCGTCGATAGTCGCGCGCCGGCGAGTTTTTCAAGTGCGCTGTCAGCGTTGAAAAACAACGCGGGCGCGGCAATATGGATGCCGATTTCAACGCGCGCCGCATCGAGGACATTCACCGAAAAGGCGTCGTCGATTTCAGTGGTGGCGGCATCGTCGATGCTGCGCGCCTCGACATTGGCGAGTGGCAGATCGGCTGGATCCGCGCCATCGATTTCACCCAAATATTCGCGGCCTCTGGGGAAATATTCACGTAAGAACTTGCCGAGGTGATAGTCGTGTTGTGCGGCGCTGCGGTCGGGCCAGGCACCGGCGTTAAAGAACAACAGCGGCAAATTGGTGTGCGTCTCAGCGACTGCCGCCTCGCAGGCTTTCACCATCAGCGTATTGCGGTCGGGTTGATAGAGAAGTGTGTCGCGGTGCGCGCGAATTTCTTCTGGCATCACGCCCGATGTCAATTGCGCAACCCACGCGGCCACTTGCTCGGCTTCGCGCTTTTTGCGCTCGATCGAGGCAAGTGCGGCCTTCAGATTTTCTTCGGGTGCCGCCTGGTAGCGCCCTTTGCCGCGCTTGTAGAAATACATCGGGGCCGCGTGCAATTTCAGCGCAACGGCGGCGACTTCGGTTGAAACCGGTTTGTGGCCGAAATATTCCTGCGCCATTTCTTCGCAGCCAAATTCCGCCGCGCCGCACACTTCCCAAAGAAAATCGGGCTCAATTGAGGCCGCAAGTTTTTCCGCTTCCTGCAGGAATTGATCGAGCGCGGATTCATAGCGCAGTACCACCGCGTTGGCTTTGATTTTGCTGCGTTTGCCACTGACGGATTCAATCTGCAACGAGGTGCCGATATCGGACATCACGTGCGCCACTTTGAAGCTGCCGTCTTCTTCGTAGAACACGTTCATGGAGTTTTCAGTTCAAACGGCTGCAATAAAAGGAGCGCAATTATAGCGGGCGCATCATTCATAATCGTGCGAAAGAGGAATGCACATGAATGAAACGCACCAAAGCGGCATCGCCGTCGCCCCGCACGCCGCCGCCGCCGAGGCTGCTGTGCACATCTTGCGCGAGGGCGGCAATGCCATCGAGGCGATGGTCGCCGCCGCCGCGACGATTGCCGTCGTGTATCCGCATATGAACGCGATCGGCGGCGACGCATTCTGGTTGATACACGATCCGGGCCGCGCACCGATTGCGATCGACGCCTGCGGTGCCGCATCGTACAACGCGACGCTGGATTTTTTCAAGCAGCAAGGCGTGGACTCGATTCCGATTCGCGGCCCACTCGCTGCCAATACCGTGGCCGGGACGATATCCGGATGGGAGGCGGCGCTGGAAGTCTCGAAAAGCTGGCGCGGAAAAATGCCCTTGTCGATGTTGCTCAATGATGCGATTTCGCGTGGCCGCGAAGGCATTGTGGTGACAAAAAGCCAATGGGCAAGTACCACCGCGAAGCTTGCAGAATTGAGCCCGCAACCGGGCTTCAGCGAGAGCTTTTTGGTCGATGGCAAATCGCCGCAAGCCGGTGCCAATTTCAAACTGCCGCGCCTCGCCAATACGCTGGAATATCTGGCGAAAGCCGGCCTCGCCGATTTTTATCGCGGCGATATTTCGCAAAGCATCGCGAAGGATTTGGCCGGTGTTGGTAGCCCGGTTTCACGCGAGGATTTGAAGCGCCACGAAGCGCTCTACCGCGAGCCGCTGACGATTGCGCATTCCGTCGGCAATCTCTACAACATGACGCCGCCGACGCAGGGCGTGGTGTCGCTTTTGATTCTCGCGATTCTGGATAAGATCGGCTTGAAAGGGTTGGACCCGCTGGGCGCGGAAACTGTGCATCTGTGTGTCGAGGCGACCAAACAAGCGTTCGCGATCCGCGACAAATATGTGACCGACCCCGCGCACATGAACGTGCATGCGCAATCGCTGCTCGACGACGATATCGTCGCCACACTCGCGGCGAAAGTAAAAAAAGATCGCGCGGCGCCGTGGGGGAAAAATTCCAATCCGGGCGACACGGTATGGATGGGCACAATCGATGGTCAGGGTCGCGCGGTGTCATTCATTCAATCGATTTACCACGAGTTTGGCAGTGGCATCGTATTGAAGGAATCCGGTGTCAATTGGCAGAATCGCGGCGCGAGTTTTTCGCTCGATCCGAAAGCGTTGCTGTCCATCAAGCCGGGCAAGAAACCGTTTCACACCTTGAACCCGGCGCTTGCCTTGTTCAAGGACGGCCGCATGATGCCGTATGGCACCATGGGCGGCGACGGACAGCCGCAAACGCAATGTGCGGTGTTCACGCGTATCGCGAATTTCGGCATGACGCCGCAGGATGCGATTGCCGCACCACGTTGGTTGCTGGGGCGCACGTGGGGGAATCCGTCGGATACGTTGAAGCTCGAATCGCGTTTCGAGGCCGACGTGTTCGAGGGCCTTCGCGCGCGTGGGCATGAGGTGGAAGCGCTCGGCGCATTCGTCGAAAGCGTTGGTCATGCGGGTGCGTTGCTTCGCTCACGCGACGGCGATTTGACCGGCGGGTTCGATCCGCGTAGCGATGGGGCGGTGGTGGGGTTTTAGCTGTGACGTGGAGATTGAATATCAAGCACTGGCGCGGCGTTCGGCGGCAAAAAGGCCGGAAAGGCGCGCCAACACTAGATATCTACGTCAAATTTTCTCACACACGTAGGGCGGACTTGTCCGCCGATCCACGCAACCTCGGCGGACGAGTCCGCCCTACGACATCCTCAACGCGCGCGGATTACGCTTGCCGTGACAACGCGCTGCGTTGCTCGACAATCAATTCGCGAATGCCCTTCTCCGCCAGCGCCACCAATTTTTCCATGTCGGCTTTCGAGAACGGCACGCCTTCGGCCGTTCCCTGAATCTCGACGAATTTTCCGGCACCGGTCATGACCACGTTCATGTCGGTCTCGCAGGACGAATCTTCGGGGTAATCGAGATCAAGCAACGGGCCTTCGCCACCGATACCGACCGAGACCGCCGCGATCGAATCGATGATCGGGCTTTCTTTCAAAAGCCCCTTCGCCAACAAAACATTCACCGCATCTTGCAGCGCCACATAGGCACCCGTGATCGACGCGCATCGTGTACCGCCATCAGCCTGCAGGACATCGCAATCGATCGTGATCTGACGCTCGCCCAGTTTTTTCAAATCCACGACACAGCGCAATGAACGACCAATCAAGCGCTGGATTTCCTGAGTGCGGCCACTCTGTTTGCCGCGCGCGGCTTCGCGATCACCGCGCGTGTGCGTTGCGCGCGGCAGCATGCCGTATTCGGCCGTGACCCAGCCTTCGCCGCTGCCTTTTTTGTGTGGGGGCACACGTTCCTCGATGCTCGCGGTACAAAGCACTTTGGTGTCGCCGATGGCGATCAACACCGAACCCTCGGCGTGTTTGGTGAAATGGCGGGTGATGGTCAGCGGACGGAGTTGATCGGCGGCGCGGTTATCGGTGCGGGGCATGGCGTCTCGGCTCAGGTTTCAATACGGTTGGAATAGCCTCAAAACGACCGTTCGCCCTGAGGTATCGAAGGGCTGCTCGCTATTCGGCCCTTCGATACCTCAGGGCGAACGGCGCTAGAACGACCGGCATAGGCTTACGCTTTACTTCGATACTTTCTTGATGGCGCTCTGAATTTCGGCGATGGCCCGCTGGATGTCGGCGTCGGAAATTTCGTCTTTGTGCGCCGACATCTGTGTGGTCGCGTTCATCGACGATGTCGTGAAACCCTGCATCGGCTCGGTCACGGTGACAGTGCCGTCGGGCTCTTCATCTTCTTGCATTTCCCAACTCAGGCCGATGACGGAGAGATTGTCGGATTCCGCACCGGCTTTGCGCTGAGCTTCGTTCATTAATTTCGGCGTCGCCTCCAGCAAGGTCTCTTGGCCGATGCGCGCCGCCACTGCATCGGCGCCGAGCGGGCCCCAGAAACCATCGGTGCACAGCAGAATGGTATCGCCGACCTTCAGCGTCCAATCCTCGGAATGCGTCACCATCGGTGGCAATACACCACCGAGGCAGTTGTAAATCTTGTTGCGATCCGGATGCACCGCCGCCTGCGCGGCCGTGATCATGTTGGCGTCCATCAACTGCTGAACGCGCGAGTGATCGACGGTGGTGGCGCCAAGCGCGCCGTCGCGGAATACATAAAGCCGCGAATCGCCGGAGTGTGCCCAGCAGGCCTTGTCGTCCTGCACGATGCAGGCCACCACTGTAGTGCGCGGGCATTCGAGCATATCGCGCTGATCGGCAAATGAAATGATCGCGCGATGCGCGGCATTGATGGCCGACTCCAGAAACTCCTTGGGAC
>JANOKK010000143.1:0-3417 GCA_031419255.1 Betaproteobacteria bacterium | reverse complement strand
TCACCATGATCGGCCGCGCGGTGAACAAGCACTATTTGTTGTTTACCGGGGCAGAGAGACTGGTGCGTTCGACTGCCGCGGCGCATGTCTGAGGATACCTTTGCCATCGCGCGCTGCCATTGCAGCGGGGTGGAGTTCAAGGCGACGTTTCCCTCGCGATTTGTCGCGCACTGTTACTGCGAAAGTTGCCGGCGGACGCACGCCGCAGGTGTGGTGACCTGGATCGGCTTCAAGAAAAGTCAGGTCGAAACAACTCGTGGTATGGAACTCATCAAGAACTATCAATCCTCGCCAAACACTTGGCGAAAATTCTGCACGCATTGCGGCACGCGGCTAGCATTTGAGTCATCGCGCGACGTGCAATGGGCGGATGAATTCCACCTGCCGTTGGCGCTATTTGTCACTCCGGTCGACCGCGCGCCACACGCGAACTCCTTTGCCGAAGAACGCCCGGCGTGGGCACCGTTTCATGAGCAATGACCACTTCCGAATTGAAAAAATCACCGGCCTCATCCTCGCCGGCGGACGTGGTTCACGCATGGGCAGCGTCGATAAAGGCCTGCAATTGTTCCGCGGCAAACCCATGATCGCGCATGTGCTGGAACGCTTCCAGCCGCAAGTCGACGAAGTCCTTATCAACGCCAATCGCAGCATCGACGAGTACGAAAAACTCGGTCACCGCGTGATCCCCGATGCGATCGACGGATTTGCCGGGCCGCTCGCCGGCTTGCACATTGGCATGTCGCATGCAATGCATCCCCTGATCGCCACCGCACCCTGCGATTCGCCGTTCCTGCCCCTTGATCTGATTGCGCGGCTTTCCACCGCAATGCATGACAACCACGCCGACCTCGCCGTGGCAAAAACGTTCGATCAACCGCACCCGGTGTTTTGCCTCACAAAATCGAACCTGGCCCCGCACCTGCAGGCCTTCCTCGAAAGCGGTCAACGCAAGATCGACAAATGGTACGCAACGTTGAACATCGTCGAGGTGCCGTTCGACGATGAAGAGGCGGCGTTCTCGAATATCAATACCGTCGAGGAATTGAAATCGTTCGAGCAAGCGCGCTGAGCCGGCAGCGACCGCATGCCGAGGAAGAAACGAAACGTTCAAAGACTCGCGCTGCGCCCACCTTTGCCGCGCCGCGCGATTGTCTGGTTTCCGCCGTTTCCGATCGATTCGCCCATTGAAGAGTTCCGCCGCCGCCACGATCCGCTCGCCGATGCGCTGCCGGCGCACGTAACGCTGGTATTTCCGTTTCCGACCAATCTCACGGTCACGCAGATCGCCACGCACATCCGCCGCGTGGTCGGCAACTGGCCCGCGTTGCCGGTGAGCTTTCGCGATGTCGAATCGATCGTCGGTGAATTCGTCGTGTTGATGCTGCGCGAACGCGCCGAGGCGATCATTGCTTTGCACGACAAGCTTTACGGTGGCATCCTGAAAACGCACCTGCGCGACGACATCGAATATCAACCGCATGTGACGCTGGGCCGCGTGACAGGTCATCCTGCTCGCGCCGATTTCACGGCACTCACCGCTGCTGCAATGCGCGATGCGCGTGGCGAATGGCGTTGCGTGTTGCGCGAACTCGCCATCGTCACCATCAGTCAAGACGGTACAATCACGATCGACAAAACCGTTCCTCTCAATTTCGCCTGACTACAATTTGACCATGACAACCGCTCGCACCATCACCGAAGCCTCCTGCGCCGACGATTACGATCCGAATTCCATGCCGGTCGCGAAGGCGCGCGCGTTCATCCATTCGTTTCTGACGCCGATTACCGGCATCGCGCGGCTGCCGCTTCGCAGCGCGCTTGGGCGGGTATTGGCCGAGGACATCTTCTCGCCGGTAAACGTGCCTGCGCATGTCAATTCGGCGATGGATGGCTGGGCGCTTCGAGTCGAAGATTTGACGGCGGACCCGACTGTTGCGCTGACCGAAATTGGTTCCAGTTTTGCGGGTGTGCCATTCGGTAAACCGGTCGGCAACGGACAATGCGTACGCATTTTCACCGGTGGCGTGGTGCCCGAAGGCTGCGATGCGGTGGTGATGCAGGAACGCGCGCAGGCCAATGGCAAGAAGATCACATTTTCTCCCGGTGTAAAAAAAAGCCAAAACGTGCGATACGCGGGCGAAGATTTGAAAGCCGGTGCGGTGGCGCTCGCGAAGGGCCGCATCGTGCGCCCGGCCGAGCTAGGTTTAATGGCGTCACTCGGCATTGGTGAAGTTGGCGTAGTTCGACCCTTGCGCGTGGTGTTTTTTTCCACCGGCGATGAGTTGGTATCAATCGGCAATCCGCTGGCGGAAGGGCAAATCTACGACAGCAATCGCTACACGCTGCACGGCATGTTGACCCGCATGGGTTGCGAAGTTATTGACATGGGCGTGATTCCGGACAATCCGGCGCTGCTGGAAAAAGCCTTTCACGACGCGAGCGCGATGGGCGATGTCGTCATTACCTCAGGTGGCGTCTCGGTGGGTGAGGCCGACTTCGTAAAGACCTTGCTCGCCAAGCTGGGCGAGGTCGTGTTCTGGAAAATCGCCATGAAGCCAGGCCGCCCGCTCGCTTACGGAAAAATCGGTGGCGCGCATTTTTTTGGCTTGCCGGGAAATCCAGTCTCGGTGATGGTGACGTTTTATCAATTTGTGCGCGATGCCTTGTTGACGCTGCAAGGAGTTGACCCGCTACCGACGCAGCCTTTGCTGAAAGCAGTGTGTACGTCGGCCATCAAGAAAGCACCGGGCCGTACCGAATTTCAGCGCGGCATTTTGTATTTGGAAGATGGCGTTTACAAAGTTCGCATCACAGGCGAGCAAGGCTCCGGCATTCTGAAATCGATGTCGGATGCGAACTGCTTCATCATGCTGCACGACCATGTCGGCAACGTCGATGCGGGTGCGACGGTGGAGGTACAAATTCTCGAAGGGGTGATTTGAACAATGACGACGTCACCAAAAACGACGCGCCGCAAGTTCATCGAAATTTGCGTGGCCGCGTCGGCAGGATGCGGCGGATGCGGTGCTACCGCTGCACCGGCGGAAACCAACGTTTCGCCGAACAAACCTATCGCAAAATCGACCACACCCCTCGCGCCACGCAAGCACAACCGCGTGAAACTGGTCGATGCCGACGGCAAGGCGATCAAAGCGAAATCATTGAAGGCCAATCACAGTTACGTCTTCAATTATCCACATGAATCCACGCCGTGCTTTTTGTTGAACCTCGATACTGCACTCGCGGGCAAAGTCGGTCTCGCCACTGAGGCGGGCAATCCCTACGAATGGCCCGGTGGAGTGGGAACGAAAAAATCGATCGTTGCCTACTCAGCAATCTGCGCGCACAAACTCGCCTACCCGACCAAACAAGTAAGCTTCATCGGCTTTCGCGCGGGGCCAAGTGCGACCAACG
>JANOKK010000142.1:0-7014 GCA_031419255.1 Betaproteobacteria bacterium | reverse complement strand
TCGACAATGTAGCGTTTGCATTTCGCGACCGCTTTGAGAAACGCCTCGCGACCCATTTCGGATACGGGCGCTGCGCTGGATTGTGCGTTGCCTTCCGGCACATACACCGGCAGCGGTGCCTGCGCCCTAAGGCCCAATCGTAATTCGGTCAATCGCCGTTGTGCATGCGCATACGCCTTCGCGGCACTGCCGTGTGCGGCCACATCGACGTAGACGATCAAATGCAACTTGCCAGAAAGATTGTCCACGACCGCGAGTTCGTCGGACAGCATGAGGACGATATCGGGTACCCCGAGCACATCGATTTTCTTCTCATGGTCTTCCTGCTCGAGCTTGCGTTCGATATAGCGGACGGTGTCATAGCTGAAATAGCCGGCAAGGCCACCCGCAAACCGTAGCGCGCCCTCGATCGGCGCCGCCTTGAATCGCTTGCGGTATTTCTCCACAAACGTGAGGGGATCATCGACGAACACATGCTCCAGAGTTTCGGTTTCGCCGCCCGCTTTGGCGCGCACCACGGCACATTCCTTGCCGCGAACGCGCAACCATTCGCGCGCCGGCAGTCCGATAATCGAATAGCGACCGAAGCGCTCACCGCCGATCACGGATTCAAGCAGGTAGGAATAGGGTTTGTTCGCAAGCTTGAGATAGATCGACAGCGGCGTGTCGAGATCCGCGAAGGTCTCAAGCGTGACAGGGATTCGGTTGTAGCCATGCGCAGAGAGCGCGGCAAATTCGGATTCGGTCATGATCTTTCAGCCGTGATGCAATGAACGTACAAGAACGGAAATGCGGGAAGGCAAGTGGCCGCGTTTAGCGCCAGTCATGCCATCGCCAGATCCATGCTTGTGTGCTGAGAGTCATTTGGGATGTGTCGAAAGTGAAAGTGAACAATATGCCGTGAAAAAATATGACGGCACTCAACTACGCCGCAAGCTTAACAAATTTCAGTGCCGCCGGCACGTCGTCGATGAACGCGTCGCAATCGAGACCGCGCAATTCCTGGCCTTCGTTGTAGCCATAGGGGACGATAAACACGGGCGAGCCTGCCGCGCGGGCCGCTTCGGCGTCGTTCAGCGAGTCACCGATCAATAGCATTTCCGCCGTCGTGCAGCCAAAGAATTCGGCGGCATGTCGCAGCGGCAACGGGTGCGGTTTTTTCTCCGCGAGCGAATCGCCGGAAAGGGTAATTTCAAAGTAGTCGGCGAGTCCGGTTTTCGCGAGCAACGGCAACGTGAATTTCTCGGCTTTATTGGTGACACATCCGAGGCGAAAACCTTTTTCCTTCAGCGCGTTCAAGCCATCGACAACGCCAGGGTAAGGCGCGGATGAATCGCCAAAGCATTTTTCGTATTGCCGCTCGAAATTGGCAATCGCCACTTTCAGCGCAGTCGGCCCGACTTCACCAACGGCATCTTTCAACGATTTCGACACCAGATTGGCGATACCTTTGCCGACAAACGTGCGTATCAACGCGGGCTCCAGAGGCGCGAAGCCGAGTGACGCACGCATCATGTTCGCCGCCTTGGAAATGTCGCCGACGGTATTGAGCAGTGTGCCATCGAGATCAATCAGAACCGCTTTCAGCGACAGCGGAAAGGTAAATTTTGGCTTGGCGCGAAAGCGAATCTTCTTGATGGCGACAGCATTTTCTAACGGGCCGTCACCCAAAACGCTAATATCGACGGGGGTTTCCAAGGCATCATTCCCAAGAAGCCCGCCAGTGCTGGGTTCCAGGGCGGCACCTTGGGGAATTTCTTGGGCCATCCCGCTGTGCGCACTATTCATTTCTCCGCCTTGGCAAGTTCGGCGCGCATTGCGGCAATTGTCGCTGCATAGTCCTTTTGCCCGAAAATTGCCGACCCTGCGACAAACGTGTCCGCGCCGGCGGCGGCAATTTCCGCGATATTTTCTGTTTTGACGCCGCCATCGACTTCCAGCCAGATGTCGCGTCCGGATTCAAGAATTCGCCTTTTCGCTTCGCGCAATTTCACCAGCGCGGTTGGTATGAATTTCTGCCCGCCAAATCCCGGGTTGACCGACATGATGAGGATGAGATCCAACTTGTCCATAACATGGTCGAGATACGTAAGCGGCGTCGCCGGATTAAATACCAAACCCGCCTTGCAGCCGCAATCGCGAATCAGCGCCAGCGTGCGGTCGATGTGATCGGACCCCTCGGGATGAAAGCTGATGATCGACGCGCCTGCCTTCGCAAAATCCGGCACGATGCGGTCGACTGGCTTGACCATCAAATGGACATCGATCGGCACCGCCGTGCCGGACACGGTCACTGCGTGCGGGCAAACCGCTTCGCACACCAGCGGGCCGATGGTCAGATTCGGCACGAAGTGATTATCCATCACGTCGAAATGAATCACGTCAGCACCCGCGGCGATCACGGCGCGGACTTCCTCGCCCAGTCGGGCGAAATCGGCGGAAAGAATTGACGGCGCAATACGATGTTTCATGATGCCGAATTTTACGCGATTAACGACCGAATCCACCCGCGCGCAACGTAGCGATCACGCGAGGCCGCTTTGCGAACCATGTTAGGATTCCGCGCATGAGTATCGAGCAAAAACCCAACAAGAAATATGCCGTTGATGTGACCGCACAGGCGTTTTACCTGCCGGATCAATCGGACGAGGAAAACGATCAATACGTTTTCGCCTACACCATCCGCATCACTAACATTGGCGATATCGCCGCCAAAGTCGTGAGCCGCCACTGGATCATTACCGATTCCGACAGCCAGGTGCAGGAAGTGCGCGGCATGGGCGTGGTCGGTGAACAACCCACCATCAAGCCGGGCGCGTCGTTTGAATACACCAGTGGCTCATCTCTCTCGACGATGGTTGGCACCATGCGCGGCACGTATCAAATGTCGGCGGAAGACGGAACCAAATTTATCGCGCAAATTCCCGAATTTACGCTGTCGGTGCCGCGCGTACTGCACTAAGCCGTCACACTGTGGTCGCAGTTAGCTCGGCGGATTCACAGGCGGTTCCGGCGGCTTTTCGGGTTTCTTTTCGCCTTTCGGAAAAGTCCACCAGACAATAAAAATTGCGACGCCGAACGCCAAAAAGACTTGCAAAAAAACCCACGCCATTTGACGCTCTCCGTAATGCCTGTGCAGGCCGTTGTTATACTGCCCGCACTATGCCATTGACCATCCCGCCCGTCCAGAATTCTCGCCGAATCGCGTTTTTCTTGCTCGTGACATTGGTCGGCATTGCCGGCTGCGTCGCAACACCTGCAACCATTCCACCTCCAATATGCGCAGCACCCGCGCCCGTTTGTGTCGCGTGTCCGGTCTGCACGGTTTCGGCAGCGGATGCGAGTGAAATTATTCCGATCGACACACCACCGCCGGAATCCGCACGTGGGCATCTCGAAAAAAGCCGCTGGGACGCGTTGCCCGGATTCAATGCCGATAATCCCGTCGACGCACTGGCGGCGTTCAAACAAAGTTGCACGATTCTTGTCACGAAAAAAGAATGGCAAACGGTGTGCAATCTGGCCATCGCGATTGCGGCGAACGCGAAGCCGAATGTCGTCAGCGCTTTTTTCCGTGCCAATTTCGAGCCGTACCGCGTGGTGAACGTCGACGAATCCGAAACCGGCACTGTGACCGGTTACTACGAACCGCTGTTGCGCGGCTCGCGCGTGCAGACTGCGCAATTTCGCTATCCGGTTTATGCCCCGCCGCAAGACTTGATCACCATTGACTTGAGCGACGTATACCCGGACCTCAAATTCCGTCGCCTGCGTGGACGCCTCGTCGGCAACAAACTGGTGCCGTACCTTGATCGCGGCGAAATCGGTACCGACGCGGCACCATTGAAGGGGCTTGAGATCGCATTCGTCGATAACGCGGTGGAGTTGTTTTTCCTGGAAATTCAGGGTTCCGGGCAAATTCTGCTGCCCGACGGCAGTCGTCTTCGCGTCGGCTACGCGGATCAAAACGGTCATCCGTTCCGTTCGCTCGCGGGCCAATTGATTCGGCGCGGCGAAATCAAGGCCGAACATGCGTCGATGCAAGGCATCAAGGAATGGGCGCGGCGCAATCCGCGCAAGGTGCGGCAATTTCTCAATGCCAATCCGAGTTTTGTTTTCTTTCGCGAGTTGCCCGGCAATCTCTCCGGCCCGATCGGCACACTCGGCGTGCCATTAACGGCCGAGCGCTCGATCGCGGTTGATCAACGCGTGATTCCATTGGGTGTGCCGGTATTTTTGTCGACGACCTTTCCGGGAACCAAGCAGGAACTCAATCGTCTCATGGTCGCGCAAGACACCGGCGGCGCGATCAATGGTGCCGTACGGGCGGATTTTTTCTGGGGCTTTGGCGACGAAGCAGGCGCGATCGCCGGGCGCATGAAACAACGCGGGAAAATGTGGGTGCTGTTGCCAATTGGCTATGAATTAGCGCCAATTAATATTCAAACGCCGATAACGAAAAAGGAGTCGCCATGACCATTGCCTATTGGTGCGTACTTGCCGCCGGATTGCTTCCCTTCATTGCCATCACATTTGCGAAATGGGACAAGTCGTATTTGCGCGGCAACGTCGCGCCGCGCGAATGGGAAGCCAGGCTTCACGGCATGCAATCGCGCGCCCATGCGGCTCATCTCAACAGTTTTGAAGCGTTCCCCTTGTTCGCGGCAGCCGTTATCATCGCGAGCCTCTGTAAGGCCCCGCAAGCAACACTGGATTACATCGCCATTGCCTTCGTCATTACGCGAGTCGCCTACCTTGCATGCTATTTGGCCAATCTCGCGACAATGAGAAGTCTGGTCTGGATGGTGGGGATGGGATTGAACGTCTGGCTATTCATGATTGCCGCCAAGGCGGGCAGCGCATTGTCATCCTGAACAACGTGAAGGATCTTGTCATGACAAGATCCTACGCGTCGCTCCGGATGACATTATTATTGATTGGGGAATCGAACAAATACCCGTGTGCAAAATGAGAACGGCCGCTGCAGCGGCCGTTTTATCGAGTGCAATGGTCGAACTATTTTTTCGCGTTTCCGGTGCTTGCCACCGCGACCAGCTTGGCCTCGATCTTTTCCTTGGGCAACGCGCCGGTGATGCGCTCGCCGTCTTCAAAAATCGTGACAGGCGTGCCGTTCATCCTCAGCTTTTGGCCGAGCGCGACGAATTTCTCGATCGGATTTTCACAAGTGCCCTTCGTGGTTGGCGGTTTGGAGCGGAGCATGGTGTCTTGCCACGCCTTCAACTTGTCCGGTGAACACCAGATTGCCTTCGATTTATCGATCGAATCCTGCGAGAGGATCGGGTAGGGAAAGATGTAGGCGGTGATGTTTTCCATCATGTTGATGTCCTGCTCGAACTTCTTGCAATAGCCGCAATTGGGATCCTCAAAAATCGCCATTTTTCGTGCGCCATTGCCGCGCACCAGCTTGATCGCCTGCGCAAGCGGCAAGTCATTGAAGTTAATCGCGGACAGTTTTTGCAAGCGGGCTTCGGAAATATTTGCCCGCGTGGTGGTATCGATCAGTGAACCCAGAAGCAGGAAGCTCACCTTCGTGTCGGTGTAGATGATTTCGCCGCTGGAATACACTTCATACAAATCACCATAACCGGACTTTGTGACGGTGTCGGCTTTGATGTCGGGATATTTTTTCTCAAGTTCTTTCTTGACGTCATCGGTACTGGCCGATGCGGCGAACGACAACGCCGTCAGCAAAGTGAGTGCGGCCAACATGGCGGATCTGAGTGTTTTCACGAAATGTCCTTGAATGCAATGAAATTGTGATTCGATTTTGGTGAATTGGTTCCGGAACCTGACGACGGACGGTAATTCAGCGCGACGCGTAGTCTATCAGCAGCGACTTAGCTACCGGTAAACGATTCAACCACGCCATGCCATCGTTGCGCAGCCAGCGCGCGGTGGCACGTTCGCTCAGGTGCAAGCCACGCAGACGACCGGTCAATTCGCCGACCGCCCATGCCGATTCGCGTGCGCCGCGCTCATATCTGCGCAGAACCGCCAAATCGCCAATCGCGGACAGCGTCGAGCGCTCGCGTAATACGTCGACCATGCTACGCACATCGGCGAAGCCGAGATTGACACCCTGACCAGCGAGCGGATGTACGGTATGAGCGGCATCGCCAATTAACGCCAATCCCGGGGCGACCCAACTTTGCACCACGGTACGGGCAAGCGGAAAACGCGCGACGGGCGAAATCAGGCTGAGCCTGCCTAGTGCGGAATGTCCGGCCAATTCCACCGCACGACAAAATGCATCCGCGTCGTCGCTCGGCAGCGCCCTCGAGAATTCTTTGCTGACAGACCAAACGATTGAAATGTATTTACCCGGCAGGGGCAAGTACGCCATCACCGCGTCGGCGCTGAACCATTGGCGCGCAATATCTCCGTGGTGATGTTCGGTCGAAAAATTGGCGACCACGCCGTCGCTGTCGTAGTCGGTCACAGCCACATCGAAACCGGCAAATTCCCTGATCCGGGAATGGCCGCCATCAGCGGCCACCAGTAAATCGGATTCAAATCGTTGCCCATCGGTAAGCACGATTTCGCGTCGATTGCCACGAGAAATTTGCAGTCTCGTTGGCGATACGCCGCAGTGAATATTGACACGACCCACCTGCTCCAACCGTACCTCCAACGCGCGCATCAGCACCGCATGTTCGACGATGGTTGCCAATGCTTGGCCAGTGTTGAAATCGATCTGACTGCGGCCCGTGTCGTCGATGCGATCGCCATACACCTCCATCGCGCGCACGGCCGCGATTCGCGATGACGGCAGTGCCACACCTAATCCGCCCAAGAAATCGAGTGTTGCCGGGGATAAGGCGTAAACGCGATGATCAAATGGTTCGGGAAATTTATCTGGCGCAGCGGTGCCTCGCTCAATTAAGTCAATCGAGATGCCGTGAAGCATTGTCGCGGCAAGCGCCAATGTCAGACCTACCGGGCCACCGCCGACAATAACCAGGCGCGCATTCATCCGCTCGCCCATGTCAGCGC
>JANOKK010000141.1:0-4109 GCA_031419255.1 Betaproteobacteria bacterium | reverse complement strand
CGATGACAATCGCTACGCACCGTTACCGCCCGTGCCGCAGATTACTTTTTACGCCCGCGAGGGTTTTGCGGGCCGGTCCTTCTCCACCGACAAGCAGATCGGCAGCTTCGAGCGACATGACTTCAATGACACCGCCTCGTCTGTCGTGGTGGTGCGCGATTTCTGGGAAGTGTGTGAAGACGTCTGGTTCGCCGGTCGATGCGTGGTTCTCCGTCCGGGCCGTTACCCGTCATTGTCCGCGATGGGCCTGAGCGACAGTATCTCGTCGGTGCGTGTGGCAAGCGCAGGTGGGCCCGTGGTAACGCCGCCGCCCGCGCCGGTGCCGCCTCCCGCCGCAGCCTTGGTGACTTTTTACGAGCACGAAAACTATGGCGGTCGCTCATTCGCGACCCGCGATCAAATCGAAAACTTTGAACGCTTCGGTTTCAACGATCATGCGTCTTCGGCCGTGGTCACCGGTGATGCGCGCGTGGTCTGTGAACACGCCCGCTATGCCGGCCGCTGTGTAGTATTGAGACCGGGCAGCTATCCCTCGATGGTCGCGATGGGACTCAACGATCGTATTTCATCGGTGCGTATGCCGACCGCAGGCGAAACCAACCAGCCGGTTCCATCGGTTTCACAAGTGACGTTTTATGAGCACGAAGGCTTCGGCGGACGTTCGTTTGTGAGTCGCGAGCAAATCGATAATTTCGAACGCGTCGGTTTTAATGATCGCGCATCGTCTGCCGTGGTGGTCGGTGAATCCCGCGAAGTGTGTGAAGACGCCCGGTTCAATGGTCGCTGCGTATTGCTGCGAGCGGGTAACTACCCCTCGTTGGCCACCATGGGCCTGAACGACCGGATTTCATCCGTTCGCGCCGTGGCGTCCCATCCACGAGCCGATGACGAACGCTTCGTTCCTGCGCCAGTCTCGTATTACGACTATCGGCGCCGCAACGACGAACGACTCTATGACGCACGCGTGATTTCAGTGCGTGCCGTCGTCGGCACGCCCGAGCAACGTTGCTGGGTGGAACGTGAACAAGTCGTTCAGGACCAAGGCACCAACGTACCGGGTGCGGTGGCTGGTGCCATTATCGGCGGCATTCTCGGTCACCAGATCGGTGGCGGACGCGGCAGAGATGTGGCCACCGCCGGTGGCGCTATTGCCGGCGCGGCAGTGGGTGCCAATGTTGGCCGTGATGGCAGCGGACAGTTGGCGTATTCGCAGAATGTCCAGCGCTGCAACAACGTGTCGGGCCGCATGCGTGCCGATTACTGGGACGTGATCTACAGTTTCAGGAACGAGGAACATAGTGTGCAGATGAACCAACCGCCGGGACCAACCATTACCGTCAACGCCCAGGGTGAGCCGCGCGCGTAGTCATTTTTAAAACGTAGCCGATGAAGTGCCAACTTTTCTGAAGTAAAGGTGGGACTGCGGGTTATGTTCGCAGTTCTTGCCGAGAACAGACAGAACCCCAGCATACATGCGCACTTCCACGCAAAAGTGCCTGAAGAGTCGCGCCAGTGCTAGAGAGTGTTTGATGTGGCCTTCAATTTACCTCAAAATTCCGTCATTCCGGTGAACAACCACAAGGGTTGCGCCGGGCCGGAATCCAGTCCGTCGTAGGATAAATGAGTTACGACGGACTGGGTACCGGCCTACTCCGGTACGACGAGGTTTTTCGAAGTAACTACGCGAAGCATTCGGGGTCTGGTCAAACATCGCATGAAATGAAAAATATGGCGACGCTGACCCCTGCGCCGTTACTACAGCGCCGTATGCCACGTCGCCTCCGACGCAATCTGCCGCAACGTTTGTTCGAACACTTCCGGCGGCTGACCGCCGGAAATCAGATGCGTGTCATCAATGATCACAGCCGGTACGGAATTAATACCTTTACCGATCCAGAACTGTTCCGCCTCGCGCACTTCGCGCGTGTAAGTGTCTGATTCCAGAATGCGGTGCGCAGCGGCGGCATCCAATCCAACTTCCAGCGCCAACTCAAGCAACACATCCTTTGCCGCCGGATTGCGGCCATCGCCATGATAGGCGCGTAGCAGGGCGTGCTTCAGCGCGCGCTGCTTGGCGAGATCTTGCAGGCCGGCCCAATGCAAAAGGCGGTGTGCGTCGAACGTATTCCAGACGCGGCTGCGTTCACCGAATGCAAAGCCGACGGCTTCGCCGCGCGCACGAATATTGGCGCGATTCGCGGCCAGTTGCGCGACACTCAGCCCGTATTTGCGCGAGAGATATTCGCTTGCATCCACGCCGTCTGCTGTCATGTCGGGATTGAGTTCGAACGGCTGCATGTGCAGCGTGACGGAAATTTCATTGCCGATGCGCGCCAATGCGATCTCCAATGCGTTCAAGCCGACGGCACACCAAGGGCATGCAATGTCGGAGACGAAATCGATTTTCATGGCGGCGTTGTTGGTGTGTGACAGATTCCGGCAGTGTAGTTGAAATCGCAGCATCATCGAGAGGCGACGCAGGCACGCGACGGCATCCAAACTGCGACAATGGAAAGGGATTTTTTAAATTTCGATGGGTCACTGCAACTTCATCTCGGCCAGGTTGAACAATATACTTGCGAGCGACTTGACCCTCACATCATGCCGATCTACGAACTCGCCGCACTAGCAGCCTGTCGGACTTAAGGAATCGAAGCGAAAACGAAGTTTCAGAGAAGGCTAACCTTTAGGTTATGCCGTAACTAAAAATTATCTGGGCGAGGGCAGATTTTGACGATTTTCAAGCCAATGGTTGTTCCATTGGCGTGGACAAGCGGCGAAATATGCACCGGCCAGATCATTTTGCAGCCGATTCTCCTTAAGTCCGACAGGCTGCTAGGTGCCGCTACTTGTTGGGCATTGACCTCATTGATTTCTGTGGCGCCGGCTGGCCATCTGGGCGCACCTGCGTTCAATCGGCTTCGTCATATTTTTGTCGCGTTGCTGCCCGCGGCGTACGCGGGCATTTCCGGAAACTGGCAACAACTGAATGCGCAGAATATTCCACCGATACTTCTATCGGGCCTGATCGGCATCTTGGCCGGCGACACACGGTTGTTCGCGTCAATGAATCGTGTTGGCCCTCGGCGCTCCAGCATTTTGTTTGCGATGAATGCGCCGCTTGCGGCGATTCTTGGCTGGATGGTGTTAGGCGAAGCATTGCCGCCACAAGCCATTCTGGGCGGTACATTGACGTTTATCGGCGTCGCACTTGCCATCAATTTTGGCAGCCGTCGCGAGCGCGCAACCGATACTCACCAGTGGGAAGAAGTCAAGGGCGCGCTCTGGATCGGTGTCGGGTTAGGGCTTGCGGCGGCGACCTGTCAGGCATTCGCATCACTGATCATGCGCCCGTTGATGGCGTCGGGGATCGATCCGTTCGCGGCGTCGATGTTGCGCGTGGCAATCGCCGCCACGGCATTGACCATGATGATGCAATTGCCAATACCTGCGATTCAACCCAAAAATCCGAACAACACGCGCACTGTCCTGGTCACCGCGTTGAGTGGTTTTCTGGCGCTCGCGGTTGTCATGACGTTGCTGCTGTTCGCGCTTTCGGGTGGCAACGTCGGTATCGTCTCAACACTATCGGCTGCGTCCCCCGTGATTATTTTGCCGCTGATCTGGCTGCGCACCGGGCAACGACCGAGCGCGGGTGCGTGGGATGGAGCGGCGATCGTGATTGTCGGGTTGGCGCCGATATTTACGCGGTAGCCGGGCACTCGAAGGCGGATACGGTTATCTTGTTGCTGTCATCACCGCTGCCGGATCACTATGCAATGGGACACCGTCTTTGAATGCGTCAGGGAAATTTCTGGATCGACATCAGGAATGCCGCGAGCTATTGTTCGGCTGCGCCATGAAGTTGTCGCCTCGATGCAACTACCCGCGACCGACAAGCAAGAGCTGCACGATGTGCTTGACCGCCTGCAATCTGCAAATATCTATGGTCGGATTTCACTCGTAGGGCAGTTGAAAGAAGTTTTGTCCAGACACGCAGCATTCAAAGCCAAGTACGCTGAGTTCGGTTTGTCGCGAAAGTGATGATTCGTTTCGCTTTCTTTTCAATAGTGCAATGTCATCCTGAGCCAATACTGGTCTCCTTATCG
>JANOKK010000140.1:0-1062 GCA_031419255.1 Betaproteobacteria bacterium | reverse complement strand
CTTCTGCATCGCGCAGACCCAAATTGAAGCCCTGCCCTGCCACCGGATGCAATGCCTGTGCGGCATTGCCGATCACCGCCACACGCCCTGCCACGCGCGTTGACACGGTTCGCAATTTCAATGGAAAGTCGCGGCGATTTGATATCGACAGAAACTTCCCGGCGCGCGAACCGAAATGCGCCTGGAATGCGGCAACGAAGGCATCATCGCCCAGAGATTTCAATATTTCGATCCGGTCTGCTGGCGCAACCCACACCATTGAATATTCATGATCGCCGCCGTGCGGCAGCAACGCGGCCGGGCCTTCTGGCGTGAAGCGCTCAAAGGCACATCCGCGATGCGGGCGATCAGTATTGAGATGCGCGATCAACGCGCGCTGCCCATAGTCTTTTTCGCCAACGTGGAGCGCTGGCACCTTGTCGAGATTGGCACCACCATCGGCCAGAATCACCGCATCCACGTTCATGGTGCGCTCGATTGCGCCATGTGTGAATCGCACGCTAACGCCGTCCGGCACTTCATCGAATGCAAGTGCCACGGCCCCGCGAAGCACGGGAACTTTTCGAGTCTCAAGTTGGCGATCTAGCGCGGTTTGCAAATCGGCGTACGACACCACGTAGCCAAGCGCAGGCACATTGGCGTCACGATGCGACAAACGCATGCGCCCGAAGCCGCCGCGCTGCGAGGTGTGAATGGTCAATATTTCGGTCGGGGCAAGTTTGTCGCCCCAAACTCCGCATGTCGCGAGAATTTCTTTGCTGCCATGGGAAAGTGCCAGCGAGCGGGTTTCACGCGAAGGTCCTTCGCGGGCTTCGAGCAATGTCACGTCAACACCGAGACGCGACGCGAGTAACGCAAACGTGGCACCAACCGGGCCCGCGCCAATAATGGCGACGCTTGTCATGCAGCGACTACCGAGCTGATTCTGATGTGGAAAACGCCGGCACTCCCACGCGACTTGCGAATCGACATCCGCCGCACAGCGTCGCCAGTAAAACGAAAGATAGCAGCCGCGCTCACATCACCCGCAAGTCAACGCCTCGACGTCCTTCACGGACTTCG
>JANOKK010000139.1:0-1150 GCA_031419255.1 Betaproteobacteria bacterium | reverse complement strand
CCTCGCTTGCCGCCATGCGCGACGAATTCGACCGTGCCTATAAACAGCGATTCAGTTTCCTGATGAAAGATCGTGCGCTGATTGCGGAGGCGGTGAGCTGCGAGGCCATCGGCCGCAATCCGGACGTTGCGGACCCTGTAGTGACAAAGCGGGACGAATCAATACCGGGCAAGCCGCTTTTCCTGGAGCATGCCGACATGAGCACGGCCGGCACCCGGTATGTGACGCCGGTTTACAGTCGCGAACAACTGGTGCCCGGCCAGAAGATTGACGGCCCGGCCATCATCGCCGAGCGCAACGCCACCACCATCATCGAGCCGGGCTGGCGAGCGGACGTCACTGGCCTCAATCACCTGGTGCTGACTCGCGTTGTGCCGCGGGCGTTGAACTATGCCCTGGGAACGAAGGCCGATCCGGTGATGCTGGAAGTGTTCAACAATCTGTTCATGTCGATTGCCGAACAGATGGGGCTACGGCTCGCCAATACCGCCTACTCGGTCAATATCAAGGAGCGGCTGGATTTCAGTTGCGCGCTGTTCGATGCCGAAGGCAATCTCATCGCCAACGCTCCGCACATGCCGGTGCATCTCGGTTCCATGGGCGAAAGCATCAAGACGGTGGTTCGCAAAAACGCGGGCCGCATGAAGCCGGGCGACGTCTATGTACTCAACGACCCCTACAACGGCGGCACCCATCTGCCTGATGTGACGGTGGTGACACCCGTGTTTGCGGAATCCGGCAACGAGATACTTTTCTACGTCGGTTCGCGCGGTCATCATGCCGATATCGGCGGCATTACGCCGGGCTCCATGCCGCCATTTTCCAAGACGGTTGAGGATGAGGGCGTGCTGCTGGACAATGTCAAGCTGGTCGAGAACGGTGTCATGCTTGAAGCCGATATGCGCGCGCGGCTGGCCGCCGCGAAATATCCGGCGCGCAATCCCGACCAGAATATCGCCGACCTGCGGGCGCAGATTGCCGCCAACGAAAAGGGTGTGCAGGAATTGCGGCGCATGGTGGCGCACTTCGGCCTTGATGTCGTCAAGGCCTATATGCAGCATGTGCAGGACAATGCCGAAGAAAGTGTGCGGCGCATCATCGGTGCGCTGAAGAATGGCGACTACGCCTACGAGATGGACAACGGCGCCGT
>JANOKK010000138.1:0-8447 GCA_031419255.1 Betaproteobacteria bacterium | reverse complement strand
CGTCCAAGCCCCGTTCGCCCTGAGCTTGTCGAAGGGCTTGATGCACGAGACCGTTCGACAAGTTCAGAGCGAACGGGTTTTTTCGCCGAGGCGCGTTGTTCTAATTCTCAATAATTAGTATTGTCATCCTGACCCCAGACTTGATCAGGGGGAAGGATCTCGTCATGAGAAGATCCTTCACTTCGCTCAGCATGACATTACATTATTGAAATGGAATTGGAATTGAAATTAGGTTGAGTCTTGGTAAATCGCCAACCATTCATTTATGTCGGCTCGAAAAGTGCCACAGGATTCGTCACAAATACTTGCTGCCGCAATGATTCGTCATGGATCCACTCGTCGAATAAATCGATAAGTTGTTCGACTCGTGGCTTGATCGCCAGGCCGATGTAAGGCCAATCCGACCCCCACAATAAACGGTCGCTTCGCTTGCTCACGAGTGCGTCATGAAACGGTCGCACGTCGGGGTAATCCGGAGCGAGCGTTGAATTGGGGATGGGTGTGAGCTTGACCCAGATGTTGCCACTATCTAGCAGTGCCAAGAAGATGCGCGTGAAGCCACGCGCGCGGTGGTCGAAAAACGCGCGCCGGTGTTCAAGGGGTGTTAGACGATTGCAATGGATTGTTCAATGAAGCGCCTTCGCGCCACCGACAAACTGCTTGTCAGGGCACTCCCTCGTACAAAGCGCGAATCTCCGCAAGCCGGACAAGAATTTCCGGCTGTTCTTTCAATGCCGCCTGCGGCGCAAGTTCGCGGTCGATGATTGTCCAGTCGAGCGTGCGCCCAGAACGCTTGACGATTGATTCAACATCCACCCAGTCCTGCCCGCGCGCGGCAAATGACTTGAAGTCGATCAAATCCTCGACCGAGCACGTGGTCAATTCGATCGCCGGGGCATATTGGTGTCGGCTCGCGCGCGCCACGGCGCGGTGTTCAAAATCGATCGCGCCCTATGAGACATCGACATCGATGACGCCGTGGCGCAAGAGCAACACGCGATTTTCAAGCGCAAACTCTCTGGCATTGGACAATCGTTTATCTACGAACGCTAGCAGCCAGTCAACGGTGGCTGCCTCTTCACCAAAGGGGCACAAAACCGTCAAATCGACATCGCACGTCAGGCGCGGCTCGCTCCAGCGAAACAGCGCCATTCCGCCGATAAAACAAAATCCTCGTTGCGCGTCTCTCAGCAGCTTTTCGATGTGCCACGCCGCCTGAATTTGCGGCGCTAATGCGTGTGCGGTAACTTTTGAAACCATCTTTGCTGCTCGACCAAACCGCATACCCGTGAGGGAAGCTGAGCGGGCAACGGCAAGGCCAGAATGGCGTGCATGATTTCCCGCGCTTCATCGTCGGACATTGCGCGCAACCGATTCACTTTTTCCGCCTCAAGAAATGCGGACGCCCACGCCCCCAGAAAACGCTTGCCGATAACAGGGGCGATCGGGCCATTCGGGTCAAATTCGCTCATACGCCATCATAGGCGCGTGCGCCTCAATCCACGGTGTTTCTGCGGGTTTTGCCGCGTGCCAAACTTCCCTTCCCGCGCTGAGTTTTCAAGACAAAAAGCCGCGTGCCGCAGTGTGGACGATATAATCTCGTACTCCGCACAACGATTGCCCTGCCATGAAACGCCAACGCAGCAAATCTCCCCTCCGCCTCACCCGCGACGCCGAAAAACTCATTTCGCTTTCCACCGGTCTGGTCGCTTCCGGCAGTCGCGCCGAGGATGTTTATTGGGAAAGTGCGATCGCCAAACTCGCCGGCAAATTGATGGCGGCGGGCAACGATGCCGCGCTGGAGTCGGCACTCGATCACACGTTTCAAAGCAATCTCGCCGCGCATGATGTCTTGATTGAGCTCGTAGAAGCGCGCTCGGAGGCGACCGATATCGATGTCAACGGTACGCGCTGGGATATGTTGTTGCTGGCGATTCCGCTGGTGGCGTGGTCGCGTTACGCGGTGGCGTCGGGGCCGATTCCCAAAGATGCGATGGAAAGCATCGTGCCGCACCTGCACGGCCATGTGCTCGCCAACGATGCACGCGCCTGCCTCTCTCCATACCTGTACAGCATCGATCAGATGCCGCGCGATTTTTCGAGCGTGCATAAATTGACAATGAAACTGGGCGAAGCGGCGATTGCGGGAACGCAGCCGAAATTCGATTTCACAAAAATGCCCGAGACCGCCCCACTGCTGGCCGATGCGCGTTTTCTGTTGGCGGGAGTTGCAGTCAAGCACGGTGCGCCGCTGTTTCGTTGGCAGGAAATCGATACACCGGCCGAGCGCATGACGCGCACCGATTGCCTCGAACGCTGGATCGCGCAGTGCCGCCCGAATCTGGCGCGCTTGTTGCCGGGTTGCGCGTTCGAGTCCTTATTGCCCGACGCCTATTTCACCAATTGCCGCGAAGCAGATCGGCGCGTGCGGCCTTACGCAATCCGCGCGGCGGTGGGTTTTCTGGAAAATACACTCAAGACCACCGCTGCCGAATTACGCGCCGTGGTGGCGGGTTTTGGCGAAGAGCGTGTTGATGAATATCGTGTCGCGTTCACGCGGCGCGGCCAGGATGACGTGTTTCACGGCATCGTCTGGCCACTGTTCGGGCGCGAGGATGATGAGCTGTTGCCGACCCCGGCGCAGGAAGTCGAGACCGTGCTCGCCGAATGCAAGGTCGGCGAAATCACGAAATTGAATGGCCTGTTCGCACCGGAATTTTGCGAGGATTGCGGCGCGCCGCTATTCGCCGACCCGGCGAGTGAAATGGTGCATCCCGAGTTGCCGGAAGAGGCCGAGACGGCGGCGGTGCATTACCACTAGCCGATAATTGTAGGATGGGTGGAGCAAAGCGATACCCATCTTCTCCATTTGTGCACATGATGGGTATCGCTTCGCTCCACCCATCCTACGGCTCGGTAATGGCAATGACTCTAGCACTGGCGCGGCGTTTCGAGCATTTTCACGCAGTGAGGCGCGCGGGTGCTGGGTTTTGTGTCACCCATCAACGTTTAATTGATTGTCATTCCCGCGCACGCAGGAATGACAAACCATGCAGGTTTATCGCCGTTGACTTGATCGACGCTACTTCTTCACCTTCTCCAGCATCGCTGAAAAAAACGTCGTGATGCCATCGCGGCCCATCTTGCGTGCGTCCGCCAGTTCGCCGCCATCCGTCTGATACGCGACACTGCCGTCCGCGCGCAACAGCACCACCGACGGCACACCTTTTTTCAGAATTTTGCCGTAGCGGTTCACCACATCGAGGTTCCGGTCGAAGCGACCGACATCGACTTTGACCACCACCAGTTTTTCATTCACCAGTTTCGCCAAATTGCCCTGATGCATTTCCATATCCAGCACTTTGCAATCGCCGCACCAATTGCCGCCGAACACAATCAGCGCGGCTTTATTTTCGGCTTTCGCGGTCTTCAATGCCGCCTCAACATCGGCTTTCGCGTCGGCGCTTTCGTTGTAGGGTTTGCGGGCGGAAATATCTTCCGCCGCCGCCGCGTTCACGGATAGCGCGAACAACAATGGAATGAATAATGTTTTCATCTCGTGACTCTCGATCAGGGGTTCAAGGTTTCAGGGCTTTGTAGAGGAACGGAAAGCTTCGCTCCATCCGGTAATCGACACCGGAATGCGTGTCGTCGAATTCTTCATACGTGTGTTTGACACCGGCTTTGGCCAATCGTTTCGACAAAATACGCGAGCCGAAATGAATGTTGTATTGATCGCGCCAGCCGCAATCGACAAAAATTCCCTTGAGCGTTTTCAGGTTGGCGGCGTATTTGTCGACGAGGTTGATCGGGTCGTGTTTTAACCACGCGTCCCAGCGCGCCTCAATCCGCTCGCCAGTCTCCAGATTGAACGGCAGTCGAAAACCGAGTTTGGTTTTTGGATCCGGATCGTAGCTCGCGGCCATGGCGAGAATCATCAGCGCGTGGCCTTCGGTGCCGGACAGTTTTTCTTTTTTCCAGACGTGATCCAGAAAATTTTTCACGCGGCCATCGTCGAACCCGGCGGCCACTTTCTTTTCCTCGCGCAACACATTGATGGCACCGGCCACGCGTTTCACGGTGCGGTGTTTCATGATTTCGGTGAGCGTATCGGGCCAATCGTGCATGTACACGAAGTCAAAATATGCATCGCCGGAATGGTTCGCAATCGCACCCCAATATTTAGCGTATTTCATGCCGTGAATCATCGAGCCGTACCCGCCCGATGATTTGCCGAAGCAGCCGCGATGATCACGCGAGGCCAGCGTGCGAAATTCGCGGTCCACAAAGGGAATCAATTCTTTCGTGAGGTAATCGGCATAGTTGCCCATCGCCGACGAATTGATGTATTGATTGCCGCCGAGCGCGGTGAAGCAATCCGGGAACACCAGAATCACCGGGCCCATTTTCTTTTCGTGAATCAACCGTGCAGCGCGCTCGGGAATATTTTCGTCAAGATTGCGCCAGTTGATATGGCTGAAACCCGACCCCATGAAGCCGACCAGATCCCACAACACCGGAAAGCGTTTGCCCTTGTGCGAGGGTTGATCGTATTGCGGCGGTAACCACACCGCGAGCTTGCGAATGTGCGGATCATTCAACGCGTTGCCCTCGAGCACTTTCGAGGTATGTTCAAGAATGACGGTGCGGCCTTCCAGCCAGGCGGGACGTTTCAGTGCCATGTCGGGATGCTCCGGAAATTGCGAATCGAGTGCTCGCGAACGTGTGCATTATCGCAGAGCATGTCCGCGTGGTGGATGGTGTGCGCGTGACCGCATATGATCGCACCCCGCCCTGTTAAAATTCTCCACGCCATCATCACTTTCGCAAATACCACTTCAAAAGGATTCCCAAATGACCGTTTCCATGAATGCCTGTTCGGTTCCCGTGCTGCAAAAAGGGCTGGGCAATCTCAAAACGCTGTTGCAAAAAGGCGAGGCTTTTGCCGCGGCGAAAAAAGTGGACGCGCCGGTATTGTTGAACGCACGCCTCGCGCTTGACATGTTCACGCTCACGCGCCAAGTACAAATCGCCACCGACACCGCCAAGGGTACGTGTGCGCGCCTGTCGGGTCAGGAGGTACCAAAGTATGATGACTTTGAAGCCACCTTCGCCGATTTGTACGCGCGCATCGACAAAACACTGGCATTCATTTCGGGCATCAAAGCCGCCGACATCGATGGCCAGGAAGACCGCGACATTACCATTGCGGTCGGCGGCAATGAATTGAAATTCAAGGGCCAGCCGTATCTGCTGATGTGGGCATTGCCGAATTTCTATTTTCACGTGATGGCGGCGTATGCGATTCTCAGGCATAACGGCGTTGACGTTGGCAAGAAGGATTATCTTGGCAGCACGTGATTCATTGATCACGAACCCGCGCAGCGGCAGCCGGTACCAATGGCTGCGGCGTGCGGGCATCGCGCTGCTGGCGGGCGGCGCGCTTGGCTATGCCCTGCTGGCCGGTGCGGTTTACTTTAAACAGGAAGGCCTGATTTTTCGCCCCGCGCCGTTAGCCGCCGATCACCGTTTCGATATTCCGGGCGTCGAGGAAATAAAAGTGCCCGTTGACGGTGCAACGCTCTCGGCGATCCATCTGCGCTTGCCTGAGCCTGCCGGCCTGGTATTTTTTCTGCATGGCAACGCGGGAAATTTGCAGACCTGGTCAACCAACATCGATTTTTACCGGCGCGTGAACTACGATTTATTCATGCTCGATTACCGCGGCTTCGGCAAAAGCACTGGCACCATCGAGAGCGAGGCGCAACTGCATGCCGATGTCAAAGCCGCGTGGAATCAGATCGCGCCGCGCTATGCGGGGAAGAAAATTGTGTTGTACGGACGCTCGCTCGGCACGGGACTTGCCGCGAGGCTTGCGGGCGACGTGCAACCCGATTTGACTGTGCTGGTCTCACCATTCTTGAGTCTCAAGGCGATGGGCGAGGAACTCTATCCGTGGCTGCCCGGCTTCATCAGCCGCTATCCGATGCGCAGCGATCAATGGCTCGCCGCGATCGCGCGCCCAGTGCTGATCATTCACGGCGATCGCGATACCTTGATTCCGATTTCCCATGCCGAACGTCTCCGGCAAACGCGTGCCGCGACCGAGTATCAGGTTATCGACGGGGCTGGCCATAACGACATCCACAGGTTTCCGGCGTATCTTGATGTATTGGCGGAGCGGTTGCGCCGGTTGTAGCGCGGCTCGCTACCGCGAGGTATCGATTTCAATGTAGCCGTCTTTCCCGCGCAGGCGGGAACCTAGCGTCGTCCGCCGAACGACACTGGATTCCCGCCTGCGCGGGAACGACGGTGAAATAAAAGTTTTTTACGCAACGACTTAAAAATTCCAACACCCTACCGCGAGGTGTCAATCACACGAATTTTCTCGCGACGCTCTTTGCCATCGCGCGTGACGGTGATATCGGCGGTATTGCCGATGCCGGTGCGATCTAGTTCCGCGACGAACGTGGACAGCGTTTCCACCGGCCGGCCATTCACGGCCGTGATGACGTCGCCAAGTTCGCCAGTGCGGCTGGAGAGCGGTTTCAAGCCTGCGCTTGCCGCCGGCGAGCCGGCGCGCAGCCCACTCACGACCACGCCCTTGATGCCGTTTCGCGCCACGACGAAGGGATCGAACGGAATGACGCCGATGCCGGGGCTTGCGGCGCGTCCGCGCGCGATCAACTGCGGCACGATTCGATTGACCAGATCAACGGGAATTGAAAAACCGACACCGGCCGAGCTTCCCGAAGACGAACGAATCGCGGTATTCACGCCGATCAATCGGCCCGCGCTATCGAGTAGCGGCCCGCCCGAGTTGCCGGGATTGATCGCGGCATCGGTCTGAATCGCGCCGGCAATTTCGGCGTAACTTTGGGTCGGCAAGTAGCGATCGAGTGCGGAAATAATTCCCGTCGTCAACGTACGTGAAAATCCGAAGGGATTGCCGATCGCGATCACCGATTGTCCGACCTTCAAATCGCGCGAAGTGCCGAGCGGAATCGGTCGAAGACCGGCGGGAATTTGTTTCAATTTCACCACGGCAAGATCGTAATCCGGTGCGCCGCCGATGTAGTCGGCCAGAATGGGATCCTTGCCGGCATCGAGTCTTACGGTGATCTTTCTGGCATTGTCGATCACGTGATAATTGGTGACGACATGGCCGGCGGCATCCCACACGAAGGCGCTGCCGGCACCTTGCGCAACGCCCATGCTGAAAAAACCCACCTGCTCGACCCGCTCGGTGGTGATGTAGGCAACCGACGGTGCGGCCTGCTCGAACAGCGCGACCATGCTTTTTTCAGATTCCAGCAACGGCCCGCGCGGCGCGATCACACGCGGCTCGACGGGGCGCTCTGGTGTGCGTTCAGCAGCACGTTGCGCAAGAACCGGAAAAATAGCTGCCATCGCGATGAGTGAAATGAGAAATAGCTTTTTCATATTTGGCACTGCTCCAGTGTTGCCTGCTAATCCAGCGGCGTCTGCAAAAATTCAGGCCGCATTTCCGCTCGCACTGAATACGCCGCCAGTTGCGGATAATCGGCCGCCAGCACTGCGTCGGCCATCACAAATTGCGTGAAGCGCCACGCAACCGCGACGCAAATATCATCTTGCGAGAAACGTTTGCCATGCAGCCATGGCGAAGCGGTGCCGACAAGTTCATCCATCACGTCAAGTGCGCCGCTCATCTGTTGCGTGACACGATCAAGCCAAGGCGCATGCTGTTTGTCCAATGGCCGCAGGTTAAGTTCATAAAATCGTTGCACCGATTTTTCGCACACGGCCAGCGCCACGCCGATATTTTTGAGTGCGTGCCGGCGCGAGGCGGGCTCCATCGGCATCAAACGTTTTTCGAGCGGCACCAAACTCTCTAGGTAATCAAGAATGAGCGAGGAATCCATCAGCACCTCGCCGTCGTCACAAACCAGCGTTGGCACCTTCACCGCCGGATTGATCGCGCGAAACTCGTCGTAGTTGCGGAAAACCGAAAGGGGCCGGTGCTCGTAGGGAATGTCCATCAATTTCATGGAAATTGCCACGCGCCGCACATAGGGTGAATCGAGCATACCGATCAGTTGCATAGAGCCTCCGAAATATCAACGCGCCAATTTTCGCCTGAAATTCCAACGTTGCCAAAAACGGCTTGACAATGCGCGTTCCATTATGTAGCCATGTGGTTACTTGTAAAGGATGAACAACAAGCCACCCATGAACGAAGACGAACTCGATTTGCTGTTTCACGCCATGGCCAGCCAGCCACGGCGCGCGATTCTGGAAGTGATCCGCGCCAATCCCGGCTGCAACGTCAATTTCGTGACTGAGCACTTCTCGTTCTCGCGCATCGGCGTGATGAAGCACCTCGCGGTGCTGGAGTCAGCCAACTTGCTGATCTCACAAAAAAATGGCCGCGACCGCGAACTGTTTTTCAATGCGGTTCCGTTGCA
>JANOKK010000137.1:0-1028 GCA_031419255.1 Betaproteobacteria bacterium | reverse complement strand
AGCGATGCCTACATGGTCAATTGGAATTCCAACGTATTTCCCGGCGTGCTCGGTCGTACCTGTGATCGACCCTGCGAACCCGCCTGCCGACGTGGTCGCGTGGAGGAAAAAAACGCCGAGAAGCCGGAGCCGGTGGCAATCTGCCGATTGAAACGCGTCGCGGCTGACAACAAGGACGACATCCGTGATCGCCTGCCGAAGATACCTTCAAAGAAAAACGGCAAACGCATCGCCTGTGTCGGCGCAGGCCCGGCCTCACTCACTGTCGCACGCGATCTCGCGCCGCATGGCTACCACGTTACCGTGTTCGATGGCGACGCGCGCGCGGGCGGCATGATCCGCAGCCAGATTCCGAAATTCCGCTTGCCTGAGTCCGTGATCGACGAGGAAGTCGGCTACATCCTCGACCTTGGTATTGAATTCAGGGGTGGGCAGCGTGTCGACAGCTTGAAGCAATTGTTGAGCGAAGGTTTCGACGCCGTATTCGTTGGCTCCGGTGCGCCGCGCGGACGCGATCTGGATATTCCTGGGCGCAAAGAAGCTGCGGCGAATATTCACATCGGCATCGACTGGCTCTCCAGCGTGTCGTTCGGGCATGTCGAAAAAATTGGTCGGCGGGTAATTGTGCTGGGTGGTGGCAATACCGCCATGGATTGCTGCCGTTCATCGCGGCGATTGGGCGGCCAAGACGTGAAAGTGGTGGTGCGCTCCGGCTTCGATGAAATGAAAGCATCGCCCTGGGAAAAGGAAGACGCGCAACATGAAGGCATTCCGATCCACAATTTTCTGGTGCCGAAAGCCTTCACGCACGAGAACGGAAAATTGACCGGCGTGATGTTTGAAAAAGTCGCGCCGCAAAAAGACGAAAAAGGTCGCCGCAAACTGGTGCCAACGGGCGAGCCCGATACGCATTTCGAATGCGACGATGTGCTGGTGGCAGTCGGACAGGAGAACTCGTTTCCGTGGATCGAGCGCGACTTGGGCCTCAGATTCGACGAATGGGATATGCCGGTGGTGGACAAGATTAC
>JANOKK010000136.1:0-4252 GCA_031419255.1 Betaproteobacteria bacterium | reverse complement strand
GGCAACGGACAGGTCGCAAAAATCTGCAACAACATGATGTTGGCGATCGAAATGATCGCAACCGCCGAAGGCATGGCGCTGGCGGTCAAGCTCGGCATGGATGCGAAAGTGTTTGCCGGCATTGCCAACACCTCGAGCGGTCGCTGCTGGAGTTCGGATAGTTACAATCCGTATCCAGGCGTGCTGGAAAATTCGCCCGCCTCACGCGGCTACACCGGTGGCTTCGGTTCGGATTTGATGCTGAAGGATTTGACGCTGGTGACGGAAGCGGCGAAAGCAGCCAAGCAGCCGGTGAATCTGGGTGCCGCCGCGCAGCAGTTGTATCAGATGCATTCGTCGATGGGCAATGGCGCACTGGATTTTTCGTCGATCATCAAGTTGTATAAGAAAGACTGAAAAAGTACACGGTCGTCCCGAGCGCAGCGAAGGATCTCGGCCGAACAAACTCGGTACACGAATTCGAATTACGAGATCCTTCGCTTCGCTCAGAGGCTGCCCCGGACTTGATCCGGGGATGACACGTTGATATTTGGGAACCCGAAATGATCGAACACTTGATCGAAAACCACACCTGCATCATCACCATCAACAATCCGCCCGCTAACACCTGGACGCCGGCATCGTTGAAGGCGTTCAAGGCGCTGGCTGAAGAATTGAACGCCGACAAGAATATTTACGCCGCCATCATCACCGGCCAAGGCGAGAAGTTCTTTTCAGCGGGCGCGGATTTGAAGCGCTTCCAGGGCGGCGATGAAAAAAATCGCGTCGCCGCGCGCGATTTTATTGCCGCATTCGGTGCTGCGTTTGAAGCGTGGATGAACACGCGTTTTGTCACCATCGCCGCGGTCAATGGTTATGCGATGGGTGGCGGACTTGAATGCGCGCTTTCTTGCGATATTCGCATCGCGGAGACGCATGCGCAAATGGCCTTGCCGGAACCCGCTGTTGGCTTATTGCCTGCCGGCTGCGGCACGCAGAATCTGCCATGGCTCATTGGTGAAGGTTGGGCGAAGCGCATGATCTTGACCAACGAACGCGTGACCGCCGAAACCGCGCTGCGTATTGGACTGGTGGAAGAAGTGGTTGAAAAAGGCAAGTCGCTCGATGCCGCAAAAGTGATGGCCGAACGCGTCGCCGGGCTTTCGCCGAAGGCGATCGAGTTTTGCAAATCGCTGATTCACAACGCGCGCAACGGCGTGCCGCGCCGCGCGGGACTCTCGCTGGAGCGCGAACGCTTTATGGATCTGTTCGACTTCGAGGATCAGGCGGAAGGCGTGAATGCGTTTCTTGAAAAGCGCAAACCGAATTGGAAAAATGCGTAGCAGCCCGTCGCACTTTTCCCAGCGCAGCAATCATGATCACCAGCATTGGCGGGCGTTTCCAAGCACAAATGCCCTGAAAACGCCGCCAGTGCTTGTGTTTGTCTTTTAAAAATAACCACTTGCAAGAATCAGAATCATGACTGAACTCGCCAACGGCGGACTTGTTTTTGACATCCGCAATCGTGTTGCCCATCTCACACTCAATCGCCCGCAGGCGCTGAACGCGATTACCCACGAGATGATCACGGGTCTCGCGGAATTGTTCACCCGCTGGGCGCATGACGACGGCGTTCATGCGATCGTACTGTCCGGTGCCGGTGGCAAGGCATTTTGTGCGGGCGGCGATATCCGCGCGCTGCGCGAGAGCGCCCTCGCAAACGGCTCGCTGCACCACGATTTTTTCATCGACGAATACCGTCTCGATTACCAATTGCATCGCTATGTGAAGCCAGTGGTTTGCCTGCTCGACGGCATCGTCATGGGTGGCGGCATGGGCATTTCGCAAGGCTCGGGATTGCGCATCGTCGGGCCGAAAACCCGCATGGCGATGCCGGAAACGGGCATTGGGTTGTTTCCCGATGTGGGCGGTAGTTATTTTTTGTCGCGCTCGCCAGTGGGGCTTTATCTCGGCCTGACCGGAAAGATGATCAACGCTGCCGATGCCATTTACGCGCGCCTCGCCGATCGCTATTTGACGAGCGACGCCATCGAGCAACTCCGTGCCGCGCTTGACACGCATACCTGGTCGGACAATCCCGCTGACGATGTGGCGGCGCTGGTTGAATCGCACGCCAGCGCGCCGGCAGACGTATCGACGTTTGAGTCGATGCAAACTGCGATCGATCGGCATTTTGTAGCGCAGAAATCAGTGGCCGACATGCTCGCTTCACTAGCCACGGAAACCCAATTCTCTGAGTGGGCACGCGACACTATTGCGGGTCTAAAAAAACGTTCGCCGACGCTGCTGGAAGTCACACGCCGACAGCTCAATCGCGGCGCCAAGCAAACGCTCGCCGAAAATTTCCGTATGGAGCTCGGCATCGTTTACCACTGCTTCGAGCATGGCGACTTGATGGAGGGCATTCGCGCGGTAATATTGGACAAGGATAATGCTCCCCAGTGGAAGCCCGCCACATTGGAGGCCGTTCAGGAAAATGCCATCGCCGCATTTTTTGCATCGCGTTGGAACGGCCAGCCTCACCCATTGGCCAATCTTGAATCGCAATACGGATAACCCGGAACGGGAAGGACACGCATGCGCCTCGTCACCTATCAACTCACCGGCACGGAAACCCTCAAGACCGGAATCCTGATTTCAAAAGACCAATTGCTCGATATCGCCGCTGAGGCACGCGCCCGCAATGCGACCCTCGCGGTCGCAACGATGCAGGGCATCATCGACGGCGGTTCCACAGTGATGGCGTTGCTGCGCGACATCGAAGCCGCACCAAAGACCGAGCCAATACTACTCAACAAGGCGTTGTTGAAGGCGCCGATCCCGCGTACGCGGAAAAATGTTTTCTGCGTCGGCTGGAATTATCTGGAACACTTTGAAGAAGGCGGCGCGAAACTCGAAGACAAGCGCGAATTGCCAAAGTGGCCGGTATTTTTTTCCAAAGCGCCGACGGCCATCAACGGCCCTTACGATGCGATTCCATACGATGCCAACGTGTCCACGCAACTCGATTGGGAAGTGGAACTTGGCGTGATCATCGGCAAAGGTGGCAAGAATATTTCGGAAGCCGACGCGATGAGCCATATCTTTGGCTACACTGTTATCAACGACGTAACCTGGCGCGACATTCAGCGCCGCCACGGCGGACAGTGGGACAAAGGCAAATCGCTCGACGGCACCTGCCCAATGGGGCCATGCATCGTCACAGCGGATGCGATCGAGCCGAATAACTTGAATCTGGAATGCCGCGTTTCCGGCGTGGTGAAACAAAAATCAAACACCAAACATCTTTACTTCAAAATTCCGCGTCTGATTCATGACCTTTCGCTCGGTCAAACGCTGGAAACCGGCGATGTAATTTCATCGGGCACGCCGGAAGGCGTGGGTTTCGCGCGCACGCCACCCGAATTCATGAAGGCGGGCGACTTGCTGGAGACGGAAATTGAAGGCATTGGCGTGATGCGCAATCCGATCGGTCTCGACTGAGGTTCGTTGCAAATGAGTTATCAGTTTCAATACCCTTTCAGTTTCTATTTCGTGCGCCACGGCGTCACGGAATTGAATTTTCGCGGGCTACGTTGCGGCGGCGATCTAGATGTGCCGCTCACCGATATTGGCTGCGATCAGGCTTTTTTACTCGCGAAGCAGATCAAGCTGATGAATCTCGGCATCGACCGTATCCGCTGCGGAAATCTTGCGCGCGTGCGTCAGACGGCGTTGATCATCAGCGGCGTGCTCGGCGGATTGCAAATCGATATCGATTCCCGCTTGAACGAACGCGCGATCGGCGAATGGAATCGGCGCCCCATCGCCGAGACGGAACATTTGATCGCACAGAAAGTCACGCCCGAAGGTGGTGAATCCGAGGACGAGTTTGGCGCACGTATCTCGAAGGCGCTGACGGCAATATCCAATACGTCCGCAGGGCATCCGCTGGTGGTAAGCAGCAAGGGCGTCGGTCGTGTGCTTAATTCGCTGCTGGGCGGTGAAGGCCGGATGCAGGTCGGCAACGGCGAACTGGTTGAATTCGCGGTGTCTGCCGGCGCAGACAACGCACCCACTTTGGCCGTGCGCCGATTGACAGCGGCGTAATTTCATCTTTCAATTATTGAGACTGTCATCCTGAACGCAGTGAAGGATCTTGTCATGACGAGATCATCCACTGCGTTCAGGATGACAGTACTAACGATTGAGAAATGGAATAAGGAGTGACAGCATCAAATGGCACTTACTTAAGGCAACTGTAGCCCGGAAG
>JANOKK010000135.1:0-3266 GCA_031419255.1 Betaproteobacteria bacterium | reverse complement strand
CATCATGCGCATGAAATTGGCGGTGTAGGAGAGGTCATTGCGCGGATAGACGATCGGCTGGCCGATGGTGTATTTGTAGGCCATCGCGGTTAACGTTGGCAGTTTGGCGATCAGGCGGATGGCGGAAATCTGCCGCTCCTGCGCGTCAGCCAGATTCATCGAATCCGGATAAAACGCACTCATCGCACCAACGAGCCCCGTCATGACCGACATCGGGTGCGCGTCGCGGCGGAAACCGCGCAGGAAGAACTGCATCTGCTCGTGCACCATCGTGTGATTAAGCACGAGGCCGACGAAATCTTTCTTCTGCGCGTCGTCGGGCAATTCGCCGTTCAACAGCAGATAACACGTCTCCAGAAAATCGCATTTGGCCGCGAGCTGCTCAATCGGGTAACCGCGATACAAGAGCTCGCCTTTGTCGCCATCGATGAACGTGATTGAGGAATTACACGACGCGGTCGAGAGAAAACCGGGGTCATAGGTGAACATGCCGGTTTGCGTGTAGAGCTTTCGGATGTCGATGACATCGGGCCCGTGCGAGCCGCCATAGACGGGGAGGTCGACGATTTTTCCATCGCCGTAGGTAAGGGTTGCTTTGCCTTTTTCGTTCATGTTCCCGCACTCCTCAATCGTAGAAAATATTCTCTGCCGGGCGCTTCACGCTGACCGTATACGCGCAATCAACGACACCAATTTTGCTTCACTACTCAATTGCCGGCCCATCAACATATCGAGCAAATCGTTGTCTTCCATTCGCAGCAATTGTTCCAACGTATGCAATTCCTCCTTTGACAACTGCGACAATTCCGACTTGAGAAAACGGCTCAGCAGAATATCGTTTTCCAGCAAACCCCGTCGCGCGCGCCATCTGATGCGGTCAAGAATTCGGTCGTCATCGGTCGGCATTGAATTTCATATTCCGCGCTTGACCATCATTTCCTTGATCTTGCCGATCGCCAACGACGGGTTCAAACCCTTCGGGCAAACGTCGACGCAATTCATGATGGTGTGGCAGCGAAACAATCGATACGGATCTTCGAGATTGTCGAGCCGCTCGTTGGTCGCCTGATCGCGCGTGTCGGCGATGAAACGGTACGCGGCCAGCAGACCCGCCGGGCCGACGAATTTGTCCGGATTCCACCAGAACGACGGGCACGACGTCGAGCAGCATGCGCACAAAATGCACTCGTACAAGCCATCGAGTTCAAGACGATCCTCCGGCGATTGCAAACGTTCGCGTTCGGGCGGCGTGTCGTGATTGATCACGAATGGCTTGATCGAATGGTATTGCTTGAAAAATTGCGTCATGTCCACGATCAAATCACGGATGATCGGCAGACCGGGCAAGGGCTTTAGCACCACCGGCTCTTTCAAATCCGCAACTTTGGTCACGCAGGCGAGACCGTTTTTGCCATTGATGTTCATCGCGTCTGAGCCGCACACGCCTTCACGGCAGGAACGCCTGAGTGCCAGCGTATCGTCGATCGATTTGATGCGGATCAGCGCATCGAGCAACATGCGATCCGACGGTTCGAGCTTGATATCGTATTCCTTGAAATACGGCTTCTTGTCCTGATCCGGATCGTAACGGAGGATTTTGAATTTCATTTTCTGGAATCCGCTAAATTGATAGGTGCGCGCTAGTAGGTTCGTGCCTTGGGCGCGAACGATTCAACCGTGAGCGGCTGCAAATTCACCGGCTTGTAATCAAGCCGGTTGCCATCCTTGTACCAAAGCGTGTGCTTCAACCAATTCTCGTCGTCGCGGCCATTGACGAAGCCGGGGCGATCATGAAAATCCGCGCGATCATGCGAGCCGCGCGTCTCCTTGCGCGCGTCGGCCGAAACCATGGTCGCCATCGCGACTTCGATCAGATTCTCCAGTTCCAGTGCCTCGATGCGCGCGGTGTTGAAGACCTTCGATTTGTCGGTGATCTGAATCGACTTTGCACGTTCAGCAACCTCCTTGATTTTCACCACACCTTTTTCCAGCATGTCGGGAAAGCGGAACACGCCGCAGTGAGCTTGCATGGTTTGACGCATTGCGTCGCCGACTTCGTGCACGCTTTCGCCATTTTTTTGGTCATTGAGTCGCGCTAGCCTTGCCGTCGAAAAATCGCCCGCGTCTTTCGGCAAATTGCGATAGGTGTTGTTTTCCTTGATGAACTGAATCATCGAATCACCCGATGATTTGCCCATCACCAACAAGTCGGTCAGCGAGTTGGTGCCGAGGCGATTGGCGCCATGGATCGACGCGCAACCACATTCGCCGGCGGCATAGAAACCCGGCACGATCGAATTCGCGTTGCCATTTTTTGGCACCACCACTTCGCCGCGATAGTTGGTCGGGATGCCGCCCATTTGATAGTGACAGGTCGGCACCACAGGAATCGGTTCTTTGGTGCAATCGACATTGCCAAACTTGAGCGCGATTTCGCGAATTCCCGGCAGACGTTTGTTGATAACTTCCGGGCCGAGGTGATCGAGTTTCAACAAAATATAATCGTTGTTGGGTCCTGCGCCGCGGCCGTCCTTGATCTCAGTCGCCATCGCTCGCGAAACCACATCGCGCGAGGCGAGATCTTTCATCGTCGGTGCGTAACGTTCCATGAATCGCTCGCCGTCTTTATTGAGCAAAATACCGCCTTCGCCGCGCACACCTTCGGTGATCAGCACGCCGGCACCGGCCACGCCGGTCGGATGGAATTGCCAGAACTCCATGTCTTCCAATGGAATTCCCGCGCGAGCGGCCATGCCAAGGCCATCACCGGTATTGATGAATGCGTTGGTACTGGATGCGTAAATGCGCCCTGCACCGCCGGTGGCGAAGAGTGTTGCTTTCGCCTGAAAAATCATCGATTCGCCGGTTTCCATTTCAAGCGCGGTCACGCCGAGCACATTTCCTTCGTGATCGCGGATCAAATCCAGCGCCATCCATTCGACGAAGAATTGGGTGTTGGCAAATACGTTGCGCTGATACAGCGTATGCAACATCGCGTGCCCGGTACGATCGGCCGCGCAGCACGACCGCTGCACCGGTTTTTCGCCGTAATTTTGCGAGTGGCCGCCGAAGGGCCGCTGATAAATGGTGCCATTGTCGTTGCGGTCAAACGGCATGCCGAAATGTTCAAGTTCGTACACCGCTTCGGGCGCGGTCTTGCACATGAATTCGATCGCGTCCTGATCGCCGAGCCAATCGGAACCCTTGATCGTGTCGTACATGTGCCAGTGCCAATTGTCCTCACCCATGTTGCCGAGCGACGCACC
>JANOKK010000134.1:0-1533 GCA_031419255.1 Betaproteobacteria bacterium | reverse complement strand
GTCGAAGGGCCGCTTGCATCCAGCCCTTCGACAAGCTCAGGGCGAACGGGTTAGCTTGACGATCCCACACGCATTGGGCTTGAAATTTACTTCACCGCAAACGCAATCAATTCCTGCGTTTCCTTGATGAACACCCGGCCTTCGCTGGTGGTGTTGCTGCGCTCGTAGCGCACAGGAGACTTGGCCTGCGCGGTGTACCAATATGTCCAGCGCGAGGTGCCGGTCTTGCCGGTTTTGCGGTTTTTCCAATCCGCCACGCGCTCGACTTTCACGGTCTTGAATCGTCCCATCGGCGTATCGATTTCTTCCTCGGCCACCGCCGAGATTTTGGTGTTGAGATCGGACGCGTACTCGTCTGCGACCTGCTCGACCGATACGCCGCTCCAACTCAATCCCAGTGTCAATGGAAAAACGAAAAACAAGGTCGATGGCGTGTACGTATGTACTTTGCCGCCGACGCGTTCGCGCAGGACGTTGCCGGAAAGATCGCGAACAATGCCATTGTCGAAGGTCACCGTGTCGCCGCTGATCGCGGTAATGGTTCGCTTCGCCGTACGCACGTCGCCGGTGAGCTCATTGGTGAATCGCCACTCCCACCAGTCACCGATTTCAAAGCGCGGCGCGGCCCCCGGGTGAGTTGATATTGAGCGAGTGGCAACCACCTTTGGCGCGGGTGCCGCCACCGGCTTCGGCGGCGCGCGCTTCAAAATCAATTCACTCTCCAGCGACGTGCTTTCCCACGGCGTTTGCGCGCCATTCGATTCTGCGCGCACCGCGACGCGCACTTGCTTGAATGCGTCCTCAATCCGCGCGCCGGGTTTGCCAAGATTTGCGAGCAGATGTTTGGTGTACAAGCCATTCCTGCCGCGACCATCAGCCGCAACCGAGCCCGGGGCGGTGGCAAATGCGACGACGGTACCCGGCGGCGCATCGATTTGCGCGAGGCCGGAATTGGCCAACTTAAATTTCGACGCGAACGGATTGTTGCGGCAGGCATCGAGGATGATCAGGTTGGTGTGATTGCGCGCGCTGTCCATTTTTTCCAGCACCGCCTGCAAATCGAGCGCGTTGAACGCCACTTCATCTTCCCGGCCAATATCGGCGTCCACCGCCAGCAAGTAATTGCGTCCCCGCACCTGCACACCATGCCCGGCGAAAAAAAACAGGCCCATTGTTTCGCGCGTCAGCCGATCACCGAATTCCCGCAGCGCGCGGTGCATTTCTTTGAGCGATGCGTTCTCGCGCTGAATCACTTCAAAGCCCGATTGCTTCAGGAGTGCGGCCATGTCAGCAGCGTCGTTGGGCGGATTCGCGAGTGCGTCGCCGGGGTAGGCGCCGTTGCCGATGACCAGTGCTAGGCGGGCGAGTTTGGTGGGCTTTGCGGGTTCGGGAGTTTGCGCCAGCACGGTCGATGCGCAAATGAGAAGCACCAGAATGGCAATCCAGCGTGGGTACAAATATTTCATTCTTCTCCCGACAATTCTTGTCGTTCGACGCAACCGGCGCGTCGTTGTGCCTGTCCTTCGACAAGCT
>JANOKK010000133.1:0-2650 GCA_031419255.1 Betaproteobacteria bacterium | reverse complement strand
CCGCCGTGAAACGACATGCCACCCTGCCAAATGTAGAAAATCTCGATCGGATGGGCGAGAAAATGCATCGGCGTGTAGAACAATGCATAGCCCAACCTGCCGCCCAGCACCACGCCCAGCATGCCGAAGAACAACAGGTCATCGAGGTTTTCCTTGCTGAAACCGATATCGGGCTGGCGCTTCAAATGCATGCGACCGAGCAGGATAAATAGTCCGAACGCGACCACGTACATGAGCCCGTACCAGCGGATGGCGACGGGACCCAGCGAGAGCGCGATGGGATCGAATTGCGGGTGGGTGAGCATGCTTGATCTTGCCTTCAAATGTATATACAGTGAGTATATCCCAATAAATTCGGTGAAACACATGAAGACTATTACGCGAGCGTTCAAGAGCGGAAATTCGATCGCCGTGCGGATTCCACGCGAATTCAATGTCAAAGCCGGCAAGACCTTTGAAATTAAACGCCAAGGCAAAGCGCTAATTCTGACCCAGCGCGATGGCACATTGGCACCGCTGCTGGAAATATTCAAATCATTTCCAGCAGACTTCTTTGCTGATGGTCGGCGCGATCCGCCACCCGAACCGGTACCGGATTGGGACGCGCCAGACGATCTTGTTCCGCCTAAGAAAGTGACTCGTGGCGGCGCAGACAAGCGCGCGCCAAAGGCAAGGGTGAAAATGTGAAGTACATGCTGGACACGGACATTTGCATCTACAGCATCAAGCGCTCATCCCCTGCACTCAACAAACGCTTGCCGCAAGTATCGGATACCGATGCCTGCATTTCTGTGATCACCTACGGCGAACTGTTGAAAGGCGCGGAAAAAAGTACCCAGCCCGTCAAGTCCCGCGAAAGCGTTGCCGACCTCATCGCGGTTCTCGGCGTAATGCCGCTCGATCAAGATGTCGGGGAAGAATACAGCCGCATCTGCGCGCATCTTGAGCGCAAAGGCACTCCGATCGGCGCGAATGACCTGTGGATCGGCGCACACGCGCTCTCCCTTGGGCTTACGCTCGTCACCAACAATGAGCGCGAATTCAAACGTATTCCCAAATTAAGAATCGAAAATTGGGCGAAGTAGTTTCCATTCAGCCAATTCAACATTGGGCACCGGAATAAATCCGGGGCGACAGCTTCACCGAATGGTGATTGATGCGGCGATCAATGATGTTGAAAGCTTGACCTTTCCGCGCGAAGGCGGGGCCCCAAGTTTCGTTGTACAGCATCGCTGCAATTAGGCCTCCACCTGCGCGGGGGAAGAAGAGAACTCAAGATCATTTGTCACCGCGTCGATGGCTTATCGAAAATTTTAAACACAAGCACCAGTGCGCCTCTCGGGCCGAAAACCAGCGGAAAGCCCCGCCAGTGCTTGTGTTTCTTGTTCGCCGTCGAATCAATCCGCCTTGATCTTTGATTTCTTAACAACCTCGCTCCAGCGCGCCGCCTCAAGCTTGATGAATTCGGCAAACTCTTTTGGCGAATTGGTTGTGGGCTCAGCGGCTTCGGCGGCGAGGCGTTCGGCGACGGCGGGAGTTTTGCCGGCCACCGCAGCGGCCTGCACCAGTTTTTGGATAACCGCATCAGGCGTGCCTGCGGGTGCCAGCAGCCCATACCATTGCGACGTTTCAAATCCTGCATAACCTTGTTCGGCGACGGTCGGCACATCCGCAATCGCGGGCGCGCGCTTCGCGGTACCGACGGCGATTGGCCGCAGTGTGCCGGCCTTTACGTGTGCCATCAATGGTGGCGCGCCGGTGAATGTGGCATCGAGGCGGCCCGCCAATAGATCGGTCATCATCGGGCCGGTGCCTTTGTAGGGCACGTGTGTGGCAGTGAATCCGGCCGTCAACGCCAAATACGCCATTGCAAGGTGACCTGAACTTCCGTTCCCCGCTGAGCCGTAATTCAGTGCGTCGGGATTTTTCTTCGCGTATTCCACCAGCTCTTTCAGATTTTTCGCTTTCACTTTCTCAGAATGCACCACCAGCAAGCTGGGCACTTTCGCGAGCAACGTGATCGGTACAAAGTCTTTCACCGGATCGTACGGCAGCTTCTCGAACATGGCGGGGTTCACCGCCAGCGTACCGACGTGGCCGAGAATAATCGTGTATCCATCTGGCGCACTCGTTTTCGCCTCCTGCATGGCGATATTGCCGGCGCCGCCGGGCTTGCTCTCCACCACCACCGTCTGGCCGAGAATTTTCGACATCTCCCCCGCGAACGAGCGCGAGACGATATCCGAGCTGCCACCGGGCGCGAATGGCACCAGCAGGCGGATGGGTTTGGCGGGGTATTGGGCGTGCGTGGTCGGAGATACGGTGCCGGCCAGTACCGCCGCAATCACCGCACAGGCAGACAAGAAGTTCTTCTTCATATTGCTCCTCGTTGGTTGTTTGACATCACAAGTCGAAATGCCGCATCCGGTAGAATCAGTGTCAATTCTGCATCCTTACCGGGATGCCGTCACGCAATTGAAAGCCGCCCTCTCTCCCGGCCTCTCTCCCGTTTGTTACCAACAAGCGGGCGAGAGGAGCAAAGCGAAGTACGCGGTCTGCAAACCCATTGCAGAAAGGCAGCAAAAAGAATTCACCGTACCGCTCTCCGCCTATAGTCCCTCTCCCGTTCACGGGAGAGGATGCCCGACAG
>JANOKK010000132.1:0-1535 GCA_031419255.1 Betaproteobacteria bacterium | reverse complement strand
CTGACGAAGGCGCACCGGGAGGTTCCCGCGGTCACGTTCGTCGAGGAGTGCGACTTCACCGGCGTCGACCTGACCGAGCTCGTACCTCGCGTCCTGAAGGCGACCGCGTCCTCGCTCCAGGAGTTCCCCGAGCTGAACGCGCGGCTGGAGCAAGACGAGACGCAGCGCCTGTGTTCGCAATATCCGGAAAGACGCCCGAAGGATGTGGACAAGAAAATTGAATCACTAAACATGAAGTTGATGAAATATCCCGCCGACGGCAATTTGCTCGGTGATTGGAAAGAAGGCGAAAAAATCGCGCAGTCGGGTGTCGGTAAGCAGTTCTCGGACAATCCGGTCAATCCCAACGGCGGCAGTTGCTATGCCTGCCACCAGCTTTCAAAAGCGGAAATTTCCTTCGGCAATATCGGCCCAAGTCTCTACAACTTTGGTAAATTGCGCGGCAATAGCGAAGCCACGCAAAAATATGCGTATGGCAAGATCTACAACGCCAATGCCTATTCCGCTTGCTCGAACATGCCGCGCTTCGGTCACAACGGCATCCTCACCGAGCAACAAATCAAACATGTCACGGCGCTGTTGATGGATCCCAATTCGCCGGTCAACAAGTAGTTGGTGAAATAGCCCGGTACGCCGGGCTTTTTTGCGAAACTTTGCATTAGGAGTTGCTTATGAAACGTGTCAAACATTTACCGCTAGCAGCTATTTTGCTTTGCATGATGTCGATCGCGTCGGTACCCGCGAGTGCCGCGGAATCGCCCACGTTCACGGTCAAAATGCTCACGCCGGAAACGGCACTCAAAGCCGCGCAAGTGGCGATGGCCAAATGCCGCAAGGATGGTTATCAAACGGCAGTCGCCGTGGTTGATCGCGCAGGCGTGGTGCAAGTGGTATTGCGCGATCGATTTGCCGGCCCGCATACGCCGGACATGGCGATCAGCAAAGCATGGACAGCGGCGAGTTTCAAGCAATCGACAACGTCGCTTGCGGTTGAGACGCAGCCGGGCAAGCCGATGAGTGGCGTCCGCCAATTGCCGCGCGTGGTGGTGGCGGGCGGTGCGATTCCGATCGAGGCGGGCGGCAATTTGCTGGGGGCGATTGCGGTCTCGGGCGCGCCGGGAGGGGATGCTGATGATGCGTGTGCGGCGGCGGGGATCAAGGCGATTGCGGATGATTTGGAGTTCTAAGATGGATTGCTATTTATCGCCGTCGTCCCCGCGCATGGTGAAAGCATGCTTTCACCCCAGCGACTTTCGGACAAATGCCACTTGGGTCCCCGCCTGCGCGGGGACGACAAAATTGGCTGCAAACGCCCGCGTGAAAGCGACCGATCATGTCTGCCCTTCGTGGCACTCGGTTAAGCCCCCACGTCTCTGCCGTAGGATGGGTGGAGCGCAGCGATACCCATAGTCCTTGCGGGCGGCCAAGATTGGTATAGCTGCGCTCCACCCAAACTACGGCAGAGACGTGGGGGCTTAACCGAGTGCCAAGAATGGCAGACATGATTGGTCGCTTTAACGCGGGCGGTTGCAGCC